>JAYSRP010000384.1:0-23377 GCA_043721015.1 Synechococcales cyanobacterium
GTCGAGCACGCGGTACACGGTGCCCTGCCCATTGGTGCGACCGCAGGAGACATACAGGAAGCCGATGGCGCGCTTTTCCTGCATCGCCATGTCGGTGCATCTTCTCCTACATTCTTAATTGCTGATAGACCAAACAGAATGCTTTTTTGCCCCATGACTGGCGTGAAATTAATGTTCGATCGATTGATATCGGGTGGTTCGACTTTAATGCTAAGGGTTTGTTCGCAGTTGCTGAGGTATTTGGTAACTTTATCTTGATCGCCGCTGTTGGCTGTCAGCAAAGCCGCCATATATTCGACTGGATAATTGGCTTTTAAGAAAGCTGTCTGGTATGTAACGTAGGCGTAGGCTGTGGAGTGAGATTTGTTGAAGCAGTTAGAGGCCACGAATTGGTCGGCCACCAAAAAATTATGGTCTTTAGCCACGCCGATATCATAGACGGGCTGGACTCCTAGTGATTTGCGAGCAATAATTTTGACCATTGATCTCCTACTCCAAAAACTCAGGGCGGTCTGCCTGATTGCGTTCTAGTTTAGCTAATAACTGCGGCCAGTTGTTAGCCTCGATCGACTCAATTGTCTCACTCAAATCTTGCTGGTAAGCCCGCAATACATCTAACAGCGCTCTGCGATTATATTCCGCCATCATCCGCCCTAGCTCCGGATTGCCCCCACCCACCCGACTAGTATCTTGAAAACCCGAGCTAGCCAAACCTTTAGCCAATTTCAATAGGTCTGGGGGACAATTCTTTACACAAGCATGAATCAGACTGGAGCTAATCATCACTGGTAAATGCGAGATCCATGCCACTGCTTGATCGTGATCAGCAGGGCTAGCTTCAAACAACCGACATTCCAATGATTTGACTAAGCTCTTGATCTGATCCACCGCGATCGGGTTAGTTTTAGCAATTGGCGTAACTACATAGGGCTTATCTCGAAACATCCCCAGCTCCGCTGCCGCAATACCACTCTCTGCTTTGCCCGCCATCGGATGACCACCGACGAAGTTCGGCCAGATCTGGGTAGCCAAGGCCACGATCGATTCTTTCACCGATCCAGCGTCAGTCACAATAGTCTCTTGAGACAGATGAGGCGCAAGAAGAGAAACAGTGGGCACAATTTTATCGATCGGGGTGCAGACGATAATGATTTCGCAGGTGGCCAAGGTTGCGATATTGGTGGAAGCTCGATCGACTAAGCCATTGGCCATTGCGAAGTCACAGGTGCTCTGCTGGCGACTGACTCCATAAATTTGATGTCCAATGCTGCGGAGATCTCCAGCCAGCGAAGCTCCAATTAAACCCAATCCAACAATCCCAATGTCCATTATGTACAGATGGTGGGCAATGCCACCATACAAATAAAATCAATGATTTGTCGAATTGATCAATGAACAAGATCAACCAATCACAGTCCATCAATTAATCCGCCAAATCATAGTTTAGACCACTAAATCCCCGAACCATCTAAGAATTGACGAATGGTTTTATCTTGCAAAGCACATTGAGCCGCCGATCGATCATGAACCATCTGCTCGTGCATCGTCCGAGCCGGAGCATTGGCAGGCTCGGGCGGAGTGAGCTGATCCATGCGAGATTCTAATACTTCAATGCGATCGAGCAAAGCCCGAATTACTTCTGCTTCAGAGTCAGGCAAGCTATTGTGCTCCAAGGGCGCAATCTTCACCCCTGATTTATAAATAATTCTGCCAGGAATCCCTACCACGGTGCAGTCCGAAGGCACATCTCGCAGCACTACCGAACCAGCACCGATTCGCACATTATCACCGATGTTCAAATTGCCTAAAACCTTGGCACCAGCACCCACCACCACGTTTTTACCCACAGTTGGGTGACGCTTACCAGTTTCTTTACCAGTACCACCCAAAGTCACACCCTGATAGATCAAGGCAAAGTCACCAATAATGGCAGTTTCACCAATCACTACGCCCATGCCATGGTCAATAAAAACGCTCTTGCCAATCCGCGCACCGGGGTGAATCTCGATGCCAGTCAACCCCCTAGCAATATGCGACAAGAAACGTGGAATGAAGGGTAGCCGCATTCTATACAGCATGTGAGCAAAGCGATGCATCACCAGCGCCTGTAGCCCTGGATAACAGACCACGACCTCTAACCAGTTACGGGCAGCAGGGTCGCGCTCGAAAATAATGCGGAAGTCGGCCACCAAGTTGGATAACACTTTACTTTTGCTTTTTTCAGAATTTCACCACATGCCATTTTAGCCCGTTTGGCCAGTGACAGGTTGGCGAGTAATCCCTACAGACATTTTTCGTCATATTACGGGTGCTGCTGCTGGAATAGCTAACGGATGGGGAGTTATTTCCACAACTCTCTCAAAGCCTATTTCTCGCTGATAGTTAGGCTGTAGCTCCAACGTTTGCCCGGTTCAATGCTGCCGACCCAAACTTCGTATTCACCGCTAGGTAAATCTTTTGCCACGATCGAAGCATCTTTTTTGGCTCCAGTGTCGTCACCACAAAAGATTTGACCATTGGGGGCTTTGATAATTAGAGTGGTATCCTTGCCTCGGCTATTTACCTGAAAACTGAGCTTGGCAAAGCCTTTTTCCAGCACGATTTTATGATCAGGAGTATTACCCGAAAAGCCCAAGCAAGGGTTTTGATCTCGATCAAACTTGGCGATCGAACTCAAAGAATAGCTGCCATTGGTTGCACCACTGAGCACACCATCTTGACGGGCGAAGCCGGGAGCAAACTTAGCGGGAGGACTCGCCTGTCCCCAAGCGGGCAGGAGGGTAAACAGGTTACATACTGGCAATAACAGTGCGAAAACTAAGAATTTTTTAAATAACATGGTAACTCGTACCTGAAAAGTTAATGGAGATCGCAAAGTAAATTAGAGAGAAGCCGGTTCAACTGGCTGTTTATATAGTCTGGATGGTTTGGGTGAAAGTTCCTTGGGGGTATAGAATCGGGAAGTCATTATATTGCTGCGATTTTTATGTCAGAAATGCCTTTCCATGAAATCACTGTAACTGAGCTAGCCGCGAAGCTCGCTGATCCAGATCGCTGTTGTCAGTTGGTGGATGTGCGAGAGCCACAGGAGCTAGCCGTTGCTAGTATTCCCGGTTTTATGAATTTACCGCTCAGTGAGCATGGCCAATGGTTGATCGATCTTCAGCAGCGCCTACAACCGACGGTGGAAACGATCGTGCTTTGTCATCATGGGATGCGATCGGCGCAGATGTGTGGTTGGTTGGCTAGCCAGGGCTTTACCGACCTATATAATGTGATTGGAGGCATTGCCGCTTACTCCCAAATAGTTGACCCCAGCATTCCTAAGTATTAATACTTTGTCGGTTTTGATAGCACAAATGGGCTGTTTAGAAGGATAATTAGCCTTATTGCTTTAAATATTTTTTCTGGTTGGCCGTCGGTTTCCGGCCTATGTTAGATAGATGAGTTTAAACCAGCGACAACAAAAAATTCTGTGGGCGACGATTCGCCATTACATCACCACCGCTGAGCCAGTTGGCTCTAAGGCGTTGGTGGATGAATATAATTTGCAAGTTAGTTCAGCCACGATTCGCAATAGCTTTGTGCTGTTGGAAAAGGCTGGGTTGCTTTATCAGCCCCATACTTCAGCGGGACGGGTGCCCTCCGATTCGGGCTATCGGATGTATGTAGATGAGCTGCTTCAGCCCGATTTGACGGTGGGCACCAAAGTACAGTCGGCGCTTTCGAGTCAGTTAGATTGGGAAAAGTGGAGTCTGGAAGCTTTGCTGCATGGAGCCGCACAGATTTTGGCGACGTTGAGCGGCTACATTGCGATCGTCACTCCTCCAGCGGCCAGTAGTTTGACTCTGCGTCATTTGCAGTTGGTGCAGGTGGCCGAGCAAAAGGTAATGGCGATCGCGGTGTTTGATTCTTATCAGAGTCAGTCGGTGGTGTTGGATCTAGCGGTGGATGATGCTGATTTGGTGGATTTGGCGACTTTGTTGAATCGGCAGATGTGTGGCCGATCGACTGCGGAGCTGCTGTTGATCGATTGGCAAGTTTTGGGAGATAGGTTTAGTGACTGTGTGGTAGCGATCGAAAAGCTAGTAACAGTATTACAGCAGCGCAGTCTACCCAGTACTCAGGTGATGATGCGGGGATTTTCGGGGTTGTTGCGACAGCCGGAGTTTGCCGAGCTACAACAGGTACAAAATTTGCTGCAATTATTGGAGGCGGAGCCAGCCCAGATTTGGCAGGCACTGGTGCCCGGTATGCCCATGGGCACTGCAATGAGCACAAAGAAGATTTCGATTCGGATTGGCACTGAAAACACCTGGGAGCCAATGCAGATATGTACTTTGGTTTCTAGCAGCTATTGCCCAACGGCGACTTCGATCGGCAGTGTGAGTTTGTTGGGGCCAAAAAGAATGCTGTACGAAAATGTGATTCCGCTAGTGGAAAATACGGCGGATTATCTAGCTACGGCGTTTGTTGATCGCTAAAAAACATTGTTTCTAAATTCCATGGCTTTTGCCGATTACCCAATGGCGACGAAACGATCGAGACAAGGCCGACTCTGGAAACGACAAATAAATCGGTCGCCCGTGGGGGCAAGTGCGGGGATTGCGGGTGTTTTGCCATTGATTCAGCAAATTCTGCATCTCTGGCAAACTCAAAGCTGTGCCATTGCGAATCGCACAGCGACAGGCCACCGCTACTTGAGCCGTCGTTAAATCATTGCCGTGACTGAGTTCGATGATTGCTGCCGCGAGATCCAGGCGGTTCAATAGAGGTTGGGGGACACGCCGGATCGCCCACATCCCGGCACCGAAAACATCTATTTCTAGATTGAGCTGTTGTAGTCGATCGACCTGTTTCTCACTTAGATCTGCCAACAGCAAAGGAGTTTCTAGATCTTGTAACTGCCAAGCACTAACGATTTCTTCGTATAGCACGCGCTCATGGGCGATATGTTGCTCCACTAACCACAGGCCAGTAGGATGTTCGGCGACTATATAGGTGTTTAAGAGTTGACCTATGGCTTTTAGTTCCAAAGAATTTTGTAAGCCCGAGTCATTCACTTCGCGCTGGGGTACTTGATAGCCGCCGGGTTGTTCAGCGGCAGTCAAAAGCTGGGCGACTTTGGTGGGAATGAGCAGTTCTTCGCTAGAGCTGAGTCGCAGAATTTGTTCGATCGACTTTTTAATCTGCTCTTGCCAAAAATCCATTCGGTGCAAATAAATCTCGGACTTAGCCGGATGGCGGTTCCAGTCAATCTGCGCCGGGGGTAAATAGATATGCAGGAAGCAAACTGGATATCGATCGCGGGGCAAAGTGCGCATCATCCCCGACATGATCGCTTGTTCCAGCTCAGGAGCCGTGACCATTCTTCCATTTACTGCCACTCTCACCCAGTCGGCGCGGTGCCGATGACATCGATCGGGTAAGCCCAGCAATAATTCAATCTGGCTAGTGCCCAAGTCTTCAGCTACTTTAGTAATATTCGAGATATTTAGAACAATTTGGCGCAAATCTTCGACCCGCACGCGCGGCAGAATCTGCGGCAAGATTTGACGGGCGCTGGGGACGGCATTGATATTAAACCAGGGTTTTTCGTTGTTCCAGACCTGCCACTGTACTTGGGGATGACAGAGTGCCAGGTTGCCGACCAAGGCTTGGATCTGTTTGAGCTGTTGGCTGACCGGAGGCAAAGCCAAGCGACGGGGCAGCCATTCTCCAAAGATATTGCTGGCGTTGATGATCGTGCCGGGAGCGATCGCGGCGGCTTCGGCTTTGGTGACTTTGCCTTGGTGGTTATAGGTAATTTGCCAACCGCTGTCGGCGCTGCGGCTGAGAATTTCTAAATCGGCGAGTTGAGCAATGCTGTGCAGAGCTTCGCCCCGAAAACCCAGGCTGGTAATTCGCCACAAATCTTCGGAATTATTAATTTTGCTGGTGCTATAGGCTCCGGCAGCTTGCTGAAGATTAGCCAAGTCCATACCCCGCCCGTTGTCTGCTACCTGAATGCGCCACAGTTCGGGGTAAACCTGAATGGTGAGGCGGGTGGCTCCGGCATCGATCGAGTTTTCGGCTAGTTCTCTGACCACTGCGGCTAAGGAGTCGATCACTTCACCGGCGGTGATGCGATGGATTACTTCAGCGGGCAGGGGATGAATGTTGCTCAAGGTTGAATCTTAAGCTACGACGTAGGCGGTGCGCAGCGCCCACACTACTAATGCGCCAATGATCCCCAATACTAGGGCGGCGGAGATGGCGATGACGATTGGGTTATCGGCACCCTTAAATTTCATGATTCCGCGATCTAAATCTGACATGGTGGTTTCCTTTGAGGTGGCATGGATTACAAACCTCTGACATTCTAGCTGCTGGGTGAGCTTCTGGCTAATATTGATTTTGGCAGGCAGCAATCTGGAGCGTAATTTTGGGTGTGGGGAAGAGCAATGAAGTCAATTTTATGCTGCCTTAGGTGTAAAGCCAAATGCTTGGGATAGATCGCTTCTATAATAAGAGGGTTGAAAAAGCCCCAGCAAAATTCTGTAATACTTATGTACGTTGTCGAATTAGTTTTGAGAAACGTGGCCATGCCCGTATCAGTCCAACGCAAAGAAGCCGCCGATGCCGAAAAACTTTACTACGAAGTCTTAGAAACCCTCAAGAGCGGTGGGCACAAATGGCTAGAGCTAACCTGTGAACAGCAGACCGAAAAAAAAGCCGTCGTTTGGACTGGTGATGTCACTGCCGCTCAAACCTACAGCAAATCTGGAGCGCCAGCTTCTGGTCGTGCTACCGGCTTCGCCGTTATGGGTCAATAAATTGGGTGCTGAAACCGCGATCGATATTCGCAACCTCTCTTTTAGCTGGCCTTCCGGCACAATGGTTCTTGCCGACTGTTCTTTGGAAGTGCCCAAAGGAGAGCTGTGGATGTTATTAGGCACCAATGGCAGCGGTAAATCTACTCTGCTACGGCTGATCGCAGGCTTATTTCAGCCTCAAAATGGCTCGATCGAAGTAGATGGCAAAGTGGGTTTTGTGCTGCAAAACCCCGACCATCAGCTCGTAATGCCCACCGTGGGCGCAGATATTGCCTTTGGCCTAGTCAGCGAAAAACTCGCTTACCCAGAAGTGCGCCAGCGTGTCCAAGAATCTTTAGCCGCAGTGAATCTTGGTCTACTGATCAACCGCCCAATCTATGCCCTCAGCGGTGGCCAGAAGCAACGAGTTGCGATCGCGGGCACCATTGCCCAACGCAGTGATGTATTGCTATTCGATGAACCCACCGCTCTATTAGACCCCGATGCTCAGCTAGAGCTGGTAGCTCAAGTCAGAGATTTAGTCAAAGAACGCCACCTCGCCGCCCTCTGGGTTACACATCGTTTAGAAGAACTCGATTATTGCGATGGGGCCTTTTTGCTAGAGAATGGAAAGCTAGTCGATCGGGGAGACCCGCAGCGGCTGCGTCACCGATTAATTAACTCCGAGAACCATGTTATTTAGCGAAGTTGTCAGCAAATTGGGTAATCCCCAGCACCATCTGGGTGCCAACCCCGAAATCAGCGGCTTGACCCCGATCGATCAAACTCAACCCGGCACTCTTAGCTACATCGAAGGCGACAAGTTTGCGGGTTTGATTGCCACCACCACCGCAGCAGCTTTGGTATTACCCCAAAAAGAGGACATTCTGGCTAGCGCTACCGCCCAAGGATTAGCCTGGGTGGCTTCCCCAGATCCACGCTTACTTTTTGCCCAATCGATCGGCCTGTTCTATCAACCATTTAAACCCCAGCCAGGAATTCATCCTTCGGCAGTCATTGGTCCACAGGTGAAGCTGGGTGCTGATGTGTACATTGGTGCCCATGTGGTGATTCAAGGAGAAGTATTGATCGGCGATCGCACAGTAATTCATCCCAATGTGACTATTTACCCTGACGTGCAGATTGGTGATGACACGGTGCTCCATGCCAACTGCGTAATTCATGAGCGCAGCCGCATTGGCAATCGCTGCGTAATCAATAGTGGCACGACGATCGGTGCGGAGGGCTTTGGCTTTGTGCCCACAGCCACCGGCTGGTTTAAGATGCAGCAGTCGGGCTATACCATTTTGGCAGACCAAGTAGAAATTGGCTGCAATAGCTGCGTCGATCGGGCAGCAGTGGGTGATACCAAAATTGGCCGTGATACTAAGATCGATAACTTGGTTCACATTGGTCATGGCTCCGAGATTGGCTCGAACTGTGCGATCGCCGCTCAGGTGGGCTTAGTAGGCGGAGTGAAGATTGGCAACCAAGTATTGCTCGGTGGTCAGGTGGGTATTGCTAACAAAATTACGGTGGGTGACAGGGCGATCGCTTCCCCTAAGAGTGGCCTACATAGCGATGTGCCAGCGGGTACTGTGATGTCTGGTTATCCAGCAGTGCCCCACAAAACTTGGCTAAAGGCTTCGGCGATCATTAACCGATTGCCTGAGATGTATCAGGCTTTCAAAAAGCTCCAAGGTTAAGAATATTTGGATTTTCTCGTTATCAGAGCTATGAACAAACACTTCTAAGCTAGCCAAGGCCAAACTTTCTGACGTGTAGGAAATTTTGTAACCTTGAGGATGCCAGCGTCCACTAGCATAGAGTCCACCCATTCCAGAAAAGACAGTTTCGATGTGTTTACGGGCAGTTATACGCCAAATTTTCACTAGCTGTAGATTCCATATTCAGTACGATAGAGTATTTCCTCTACTTTCTTCGCGCCTTCGTCTGTAGAGAGAGCGGCAAGCGGAGTAATACCGGCTAAGCTATCCTTGGGAGTTTGCAGCCATATTAAGGCTTTCTTGGTATCTTCAAACAAATCAATTGTTTGCTGGGTAATCCGGTTAAACCTATTGAATCGATCGGCTACAAGAGGATTCAGCACTGCATTCTCTTTTCGCAGACGAGCCTGGGTTTTGATCGGGATACCAAAAATTTGCTCTTTGAGGCTGCTGTCTAGCTGAAATAATCCGGCTGCCTGCTCTAGAGTTTGATATCGAAGGGCATTAGGTGCCAGGGTCTCAGCGCTTAAATTTGCAATCGCCATGATCTTCTCGACTCTCCTTCCTATTTTGGTTGAGTACTTATGTGGCACATCATTAGATTCTGACTTGCAGCGCACGTATAGTGCGGGCTTTTGGAGTTCATACTCTATCATAACTTATTACAGTTTTGAGCATCTCGTCATCATCCTTTCTACGGTATTGTGAGGCGATCGAATCCGTCGTTACAGCAGCAAATCGATCGCCAACATGAAACCAGTGCCGATCCACACCGAAAACACCAACGTAGGGGCGGGTTTATCCGCCAACAAAATCCCCCTCCAAAATCAACCGATAAAAACCCGCCCACCCCACCAGCAAATATCGGACGGGTGGATCGACGGGTTTTGATCAACAGAACAGAATAATCAAAGATTCCAATAATCCCCATTGTTATCGGTTTTTGAGGATCAGATTACCGTTACCACTTTTTGGGTGTCCTGGAAGCAGTGATTAGCTTGGCGATCGCACTCACCAAAATCGCCGTCGATAAAATAATCTCGGCGGGGCTGTCACCGTTTTTCAACCAGGCAGGATGGTAAAGCTCGATCGGTTGGGTCGGCATCATTTCTCCCGGTTGTGTGGATTGTGGTGCTCGATCGAAACGTGATTGATGGGTACTCATTGCTGTTGTCCCATGCATTAACTTAAGGTTGTCGTCAAGATTTTCTTACCAATCCCTACCCCACACTTGAAGACTGGTTCCATATTGCCCTATCTCAATTAGGAGAATGTCACCTTTTACTCAACCTTGACGAATTTGAGCACATTGGCAGAGCCATTAAAGATCAGCGCATTAGCGATCGGCTTTTCGACCAACTGCGCAGCATGATCCAACACGACGATCGATTAGGCTTTCTGTTCTCTGGCGTACAAACCCTCGAAGAACTCGGTCCCCGCTGGAGCAACTACTTCATCAGCGTCGTACCTATGGAAATGCACTACCTCGAACCCGCCGAAGCCGAAGACCTCCTCCTCAACCCCGACCCCGAATTCACCCTCCGCTACGATCCCGGCATCGTGGATGAAATCCTGACCCTCACCCGCTGTCAACCCTACCTCCTCCAACTAATCGGCTTCGCCCTCGTCACCGAAGCCAACCGCCAACAAACCCAAACCGCCACCACCGAACTACTACAATCAGCCATTCAAAGCGCCTTCACCAATGGTGAACCCTACTTCACCAACATCTGGACAGAATTCACCGGCACCACCCCCAGCGAAGTTGCAGCCGGTCAAAATCTGCTGATTGCTCTCGCCCGAGGAAATTCTCAATCTCCAATAATTTGTAATGAAGCAACGACAGCCGCGAGTCGTAGATTAATTCGCTATCACGTCATTGAGCGCATTAATGAAAATATTGATATCAATGCCTCTGGCGATCTCCAAGTCTCTCAATACGAAAATCGAGCCAACGTGACCTGGGAGCCAACCCACCACCATATTGAAATTCCGTTATTTGAACAATGGGTTCAAGAGCGTGCAATTAAAATCTGAAGCATGGCTGCTTGTGCCGATCGAAAAAGTATCATAAGCACTCGGGACTTCTTGGTCAATCTGCTGGACGATAAGAAACAACCCAACTTCTCCAGCTTATGCCTAAGTCGCCCCGCAAATCAATTTGGCTAGAGCTACAGATCGCCCCCGATGATCCACAGCTTTTGGCCACCTTAGAGCAGATGTTGCAGTCGAGAATGCTTGATAGCAAGCAGATCAACAAAATTGCCCGCGACTGCTTGAGTGAAAGGCTGCCCGTCACACCCTATGTTCCAGAGGCAATCGCCTACACCGAACCCGAGCCAATTCTGGCCAGCCCAGCAGTTGAACCAGAGCCAGCAGCACCAAGCATCTGGCAAACCCTCAAAGACGAACTGAGCGTGCGCTGGTTACTGTTCTTAGGCGTATTTTTAGTAGTCTTGTCTTCGGGGGTGTTAGCGGCGACCCAATGGTCACGCTTCCCGGCCTGGGGGCAATATGGTTTGCTGTGGCTATACACGATCGGCTTTTGGCTAACTGGGAGCTGGGCAAAAAGACAAGAAGGCTTAAAACTTACAGCAAACACTTTACAAATCGCCGCGCTGTTACTTATCCCAGTGAACTTTTGGGCGATCGACTCCTTCGGACTCTGGCATCAACCCTGGGAAATTGCCACTGCCGTAGTAGCCGCTAGCAGTCTGGCGGGCATCGCTTATTTACAGACTTTACCTAGGCGCTCTCGCTCTCATCAATGGCTGATGGGAGCTTTCATGGCACTAAGCTGTTTACAACTGGGCTGGCAGATGCCCCATTGGGCAGCAATTAGTATTTATATTGGTTCGATTGGGGTTGCCATCATCCTGCAAAAAACTCGTCAAGTCGAGAAAGGTGCCTTGGCTATTTTTGGCTTGGGAATGCTGATCTTGCGCGGCTTCTTTGTTGTTCATTTACCAGTGACTAGCTTTAGTCTGGCCATCGGCATCGTCGGCTGGCTGTTTGCCCAATGGGGAATTCAGTATCAGAAAAAGCTCCAGCGAGTGGAGTTAATTGCTCTCAAACACCCCAGCCCCCAGATTAACAAACACCAAAAGACTCTCAGCGGCTTAATTACCCTCTATCATCGCCTGGGTGCGGGTTTGTTGGCATTAGGCTGGCTGTTAGGATTGGGAGAATTGCAAACTAGCTCCTGGCAATCATTAGCCGTCAGCGGTTTGGCTTTGATTTGGACCTGGCAAAGACTACAGCGCGATCATCGCAACCCAGATTTGGTTTGGTTGTTTGTGGTAGGACTACAAGCTTATTTTCTCAGCAGTTTTCTGTGGCGCTTTATTTCTACTGGTGCTTTACTGGCCATGGTACTGCCTTGGATCAAACAATTTTTTGGTGAGAACTATTTATTTGCCGGTGGATTGCTAGTTTTCCCCTACTTACTCTTATGGGTATGGCTAACAGCTTGGCTTTGGCGCAAGGGAGAGGAATCTTTAGCGCGCACGGGTGAAGGGCTAATTATGGGGACTGGACTGCTGATGACTTTTAGCACCGGTGCTAATCCCCTTGGTTTATTGATGGATTTGGTGGCTTCCACCGCAATCTTGGCGCATTTAACTCATCGTCGTCCACCTATCCGCAGCTATGTCTATCTCACTCATTTGGGAGGATTGTTGACAGTTTTTGCGGCTGTGTACTATCGATGGGATTGGTGTCGATCGATCGGACAACGTTTCTTTACCATCAGAGATACTTTTGGTAGTAGTGAGACCTTGATCGTGTTAGTGGTGGTCAGCCTAGTATCGATGTTACTAGCAGCGATCGAACTACTATTTTCTACGCACAAGACCACCCCAGAAAAAGATGCTTGGCAGCGCAGCGCCTGGGATTTTGGCCAAATCTTAGCAGGCTTGTCTTACGGAGGCTGTTTGTTGACTTTGGCTTCGGCGCACTTCATTTGGCCGCTGTGGTTAATGGTTGTCCCCGCTGCTTTTACCTATGTGGCGATTCGTTCTAGCCAAGAATCCATTAGCCCAATTTGGCAACAAAATGCTCAAAAGCAGGCAAACTGGTGGGCGATCGGCAGCATGGCTGGCTCGATTTTATTGACTGGCAATGATACCAACTGGCGATCGATCCTCTTAACTATCTCGGTAGCGATGATCTGCCAAATCATGTGGAAAGTGGCGCGAGAGCCATTAGATTCAGCAGATTCTGAACAGTTAGCTGAAGATCAAGAATTCCAACATCGCCGACTCATAATTACCCAAGAAGCTGTAGCCGTAGGAATGATTCACCTCGGATTGGGCTTGGGTTTAGGAGCCAATCTTTTGCAAGGCCACATTGCTGATCCCCAGTGGCTAGTTGTCGCAGCGTTAGCTAGTGCCGGATTATGGTTAATTAGCAAAAGATTACAGCGCCAAAATATCTCACCACCAGCTATTTATGCCAAAGCAGGAGATGCTTGGGCAAGCATCATTGCTGCCGTAGTTGTAGTGACTGGTGTTATTAACTATTCCTATACCAATCTACAATTTCAGTTCGGAATAATTGGCTCCCCAGCTTTTCAGACCATTGGTTCGCCCCGCTGGTTCAGCAGTCTAGATTTTTGCCTATTGCTCGCTGCTACCATATTGCTATGGGCCATGGCTAATCGTCAAAAATGGCGTTCTGCCTGGATTCCGGCAATATGGTTTACCACTGCCTTAATTACTAGCCAAATTGTTTTGGGATCTGGTATCCATTTGCTGGGTGGCAACACTTGGACATTGGCGATCGGCAATGTATTCTTAGCCTTTTGTGTGTATTGTTGGCAAACCTTTGGCCAACCCAGATTCGTCAGTCAATCTGCAACGGCAGCCAGCTTAATGCCGGTGCTAAACAGCGCTGCTTTGCCCAGCTTATTAGCGGCTTGGGGTCTGTTATTACGATTGCCATTCTTTAATAACTACAGCGGTTTACTGTCGATCGGCATCGGTGCAATTTTAGTATTAAGCAGCCGCAGCTATAGCTTTAAGCTGCCAGCCTATGCCGGTTTAGCATTAGTAACCATCGGCTGCTACGAACTAGTTACTTACCAAATACTCCAAGCCCCCCCCGGCGGTAACATTGCCGATGCCCTGACTATCTATGGTTTGGTGACAGCAACATTGGCGCTGGTCTATCGATCGATCGTCTGGCTGAAATCTCGTAAGGGCGCGATAGACTGTTGGGATCTGTCTCTCGATAGCTTAAAAAATGTTGCTCATACCCATTGGGCGATCGCTAGCACCTGGAAAATTGCGGCTGCTGTTACGCCCCCAATTCCGCTGCCTCAGTTCACGATCCTGCATTTGATCACCAGTGGCTTGTTGGGAATATATGCCCTGATTCAAGGACGCGATCGAAAAGACAATGGCGATTGGTGGGTTTACTTAGGCTTGGCCGAATTAATGGGAGTAGGGGTCTATGCTCGATCGATCTTCCAAGGTTTGGGTATTGTAGACTCCAATTTAATTTTGGTAACTTGCCTGATTGGTTTAATGCTAATGCTGGCTCCCTGGAGTGCCTGGGGCTGGCGCGATCGGCCTTGGCGAATGGTGGCGCTAGTTCTCCCGTTATCGCGGGTGCTCTTTGAGTGGGATTATATTTCGCTGTTGAATCTGGCAATTTTGGCCACGTTCTATGCCGGAGTAGCCAGAAGACAAAGACAGTTTGGCTGGGCTTATCTCAGTTTGGTGTTTGTCAACTGGGCGGGAATGCGTTTGTTGTGGCAATACAGCCTCACTAGTCCAATTTGGTATGCGGTGATGGTTGGGCTGTCGATTTTGGCGGTGGTGCAATGGGATCCAGCTTGGCAGAAATCTCGCCAAAATCGTCACTATGGAAGGCTGGCAGGTGCTGGGGTAATTGCGGTGACGGCGTTGATCTGGCACGTTGCACCGCAGCCTTGGGTGCCCATTAGTTTGGGGGTGGCGATCGGGGCAGCGGGTTTGGTCTGGCGGGTTAGGGCTTGGCTATATGTGGGTACGATTACGTTTTTGCTGAGTAATTTTTATCAGCTCGTAATTTTAATTACTGAGCGGCCTGTAACTAAGTGGGCGATCGGGTTGTTTGCTGGAATGTTGATTATCTTTTTGGCGGCCAATTTTGAGAAGCGGCGAGAGCAAATTACGCTGGCGTTGCAACATTGGCTCGATCGATTACAGGAGTGGCAATAATTGTTTTGAACTGCTGCGGAGAGTTACAATTTTCAAAATAATCGGGTATGATCGAGCAGGTATCGAATTTTGGGATTTTATATTATGGAAGAGCAAAATTTACGAGATGAATACTTCGATCAGCAGCAAGCTTTGTTCGATCAGGCTAAACTTAAGCTGGTTGAACAGCATTTAGGTGAGTTTGTTGCATTTGAGGATGGAGAAATTCTGGATCATGATATTAATGAAATAGAGTTGCTTCAGCGAGTTTATGCAAAATATGGCTATCGAGATTTGCTGATTAAACAAATCTGGGAAGTAGAACCAGTTTTATCGGTCAATAGTATCAGTCATAGAGTCGGGGTCAACTAAGTGGGTGCCTTTGACTATCAAAATGTTGGGAATTTCCCTTTAGCACCTATTGTTCCTGTGAAAATAACACCTCCTTCATGGAGTGAATATCAGGGAGACTATGTATCGGAGGCTTTTTTAGATACTGGTTCTGACTGTACGTTAGTACCGTTAGAAATTCTTTCAGCATTAAAGTTAAAAGTGGTTGCAAATAAGGTGCCAATTACGGGTGTTTCCGGTGGAACTGTTAATGGTTCAGCTTGTTATGGTAATTTGTGGCTGGGAGAAAAAGTTATTCTGGCAGTCAAAATGTATGGTTTTCCTGGAGATAGAATTCAGCATCGGGTTTTAATTGGTAGGTAAGTATTCAGGTGCTAGAAGCTATATTCAGAGAGACTTTCATTTCACTAAATTGGGGTAAAGAATTTTTGATTCGCAATAAGTGACCGTGTTAAGCCGTTTGAGGCTCTGTTATTGAGAATATGATTTGAAGGATATTTAATAATATTGCTCCAAAAGCATACCTAGAGACGATCAAGCTGAAACTTTTTAGACCTGAATACTTACTTGGAGTTACTCATAATTTTTTATTAATAATTCTTCAACTTCACCTCGTTTTTCACCATTTGAATTTATGGAGCGGCTAGCTTTTACAGTACAAATTATATAATCTTTATACTGCTCTTTAATCAAATCTGCTGAAGAATTAGACTGCAAGAATTTTACTCCTCTTTTATTTAATTCATCACAAGCTCTCTTTAATCTAACTTGATCATCTATACCCCATCCTCCTTGAACATATCCAGTAAAATTAGAACTTTCAGAAACAGGGTGATATGGAGGATCTAAATAGATGAATGAACTTTTACCTGCTGCCTTCAGGATTTCTTCATAGTCTGTATTGCAAAACTGAATATCATTTTCATTTAGATAGTAGCTTACAGCTCTAAGAGTTGGCTCATTCACTATATTTGGATTTTTGTATCTCCCAAAAGGTGAATTGAATTCACCAGAATTATTCACTCGATATAAGCCATTAAAACAAGTCTTGTTAAGATAAATTACTCTAGAAGCTTTTTCTACATCTGTCATCTCATTGAATTCATCTGTTCTATCGATGCCACGAATTTCATAAAAGTAATCAGATTCATTTTTATGTTTTCGAAGATCCACGATTAGTTCTTCAAGATTGTTCTTAATAACATAATATACATTCACAAGTTCTGAGTTAAAGTCATTTATAATGGCTTTTTTAGGTTGGAGATGAAACAGAACAGCACCACCACCAATAAAAGGTTCAATATAAGTCTTTATGTTTTTAGGTAAATGATCAACAATTTCAGGCATTATTTGTCTTTTACCTCCAACCCACTTCAAAAATGGTGCAACAAGTTTATTTTTCGATATTACCATTTGTTCTACAACAGATTGAATTATGATTTTGTTTTAGAGTTCAACAATAGGTTGAAAGCTTTCGATCACAGATAAAAACACTACTAAAAGCCTTGGACAGCAAAATACTAATATTTAGAGCAAATGACCACAACTAGTTCCGAGCATCTAGACTGACATTCTTACAATAACATCTTTAAAACCAGATCAAATGTTTTACAAAAACTAGAAAACTTCATGTGCTCCCAAAATATTATCGAGCACCCCATTGAGCCGTTTTGTAAAAGCCGTCAAACTCCGCATATCTTTGATTCGAGAGAAGTCAACGTCACCCCGATCGACTAAATCATTCAACCTCTCCCGGCTAGTATCCTCGCCCAAAATCTCCTGCAACATGACGAGCCTCGGTACTCACTAGCGTTTAATGGCGCTCCCATTCGACTCCGCTCAGGGAACGCTTCTTCAATGGTTTTACTGGTGGATCACTTGGATATAAACCTCAAGCGGAATAAAATCATCAAGCGAAGTCCCTTGCTCCCTCTCCCCTTGTGGGAGATGGTTGGGGTGAGGGGCATTAATCTAGAAAACCAAAGTATCGCAGACCTTCAATGATGCCGCCAGAGCAATTAGCACTAGCCAAATAATGGCGTTCAGTGGCGTTCATTTCGTACCACAGCTTTAGCTCTTGGTGAGCATTGCCTACCAATACCCCATACTCCAAGTCATAGCTAAACAGCGAAATATCATTACCCGAATCACCACAGACCACCGTTGAGGGAGCATCGATCGACCAATAATCACGCAAAAACTGCACCGCCGAACCCTTATTACTGTTTTTTGGAATAATATCTAAATCCTTCTGACCACTGTAGACAATTTCTGCCAGAATATTTTGCTGCTTCAGCTCGTGACGCAACCGGGGGATTATTTCGATCGCTGCCGCCTCACTCAAATAATAGCTGGCCTTGAAATTACCCTGATCGCACACCGGCTGCGGCTTCAAATCGGCAAAATGTGCAGCAATCTCTGCAATCTTGCCTCGTTCCCAACCAGGAGTAATATGCTGCTGCCAAGCAGGCCAAATATTTTCACAATCTAAATAAATCTCTGTTCCCACCGCCGATACCAAAGCATCGGGAGGCAACAACTGAGTACTAGCAGCTAATTCTCGATAAGAATTCAGCGATCGGCCAGTGGCATAGACAATCTTAGTGTCGTGCTCTTGGCGCGATCGATTTAGCCAATGGTTCAAAACCTTCAGAGCAGAGGCATCACCAACCAAGGTGTTATCTAAATCTGTGACAAACAGAGCCAGCTTAGCAGCAGTAATCAGTCCGCTCATATGTGGGAGTAATATTTAGGGGCATCAGAACTTACATAGGCTAACCTATGATGTCACAGATATCCAGCTTCTCTACTAATGAGCAATCCACTGAGCATCGCTGACAATAAAGATTCCGCCCATTTTTTTCATTAGGGGCTTCAGGGCGATCGCCAGTTTTTCGACCATCTCTGGCTCTGGGCAAATTACCATCAAATAGGTATTTGTGATCAAATCATCTCCCGAAAAACCATGCTCGCCGCTACCCGAGACATTCTCGATTTCGGTGTAATTGACCACCTGGTTTTTCTTGAAAATCTTCAAAACCGCAGGCACTTCCAGGGAAGTGACAATAATTTCGACTTTTTTGACAGCCTGTAACACTTTCTTAAACCCCCAGGAGTTTGATAGCTTGTAGATACATCGGAATCCCGATAATGATATTGAACGGAAAAGTGATCGCCAGTGCCATCGACACATACAGGCTGGGGTTAGCCTCTGGCACCGTCATCCGCATCGCCGCAGGTACTGCAATATATGAAGCACTGGCACAGAGCACCGCAAACAGCAGGGCATTTCCAGGCCCCATCCCCACCAGCTTGGCCAGCAAGATTCCTATTACAGCATTCCCCATCGGCATCAAAATAGCGAAGCCGATCAAGAAAAACCCGGTTTGCTTCAGATCTCGAATGCGCCGCGCTGCCACCAAACCCATATCGAGCAAGAAAAACATCAAAGCACCGTAGAAAATATCTTTCTCTACAAATAAATGCAGCTTACCCCAGCCTTCTTTACCACTGGCCACTCCCACAATCACACTACCAATGAGCAGCAAAACCGAGCCATTTAAGAAAGCCTCGTGCAACACCGCTCCCCAGCCCGATTCTGACGAGGAAGTTTCGTCATCACCAATTTCTTTTTTGGGGCCAAAAACCCGCACCAGAATCAAACCCACCACGATCGCCGGTGATTCCATTAAGGCCAAAGCGGCTACCATGTGGCCACCATAGACAATATGCAGCTTATCTAGCAGCGCACTAGCCGTAATAAAAGTTACGGCACTAATCGAGCCATAAGTAGCGGCGATCGCCGCCGCATTAAACTCATCTAGCTTCAAGCGCAAGATAAAAAACGAATAGACCGGGACGATCGAGGCCATCAAGACCGCTACAACCAGAGTGGTAACAACTTCGGTACTTAAACCACTCTCGTACAGCTCGTGACCACCCTTAAAGCCAATGGCAATCAATAGGTATAACGAAAACAGCTTGGGCAGAGGATTGGGAATCTCTAGATCTGATTGCACCGCCACAGCTAGCATTCCTAAGAAGAAAAACATCACTGGCGGATTCAGAATATTAGATAGGATGAGACTACTATCCATGGGTATCTATTTAAGGGTTTCTCAGCAAACAAACTACTACATTAGGGTATATGGCGTTTCTTTGTCGAGTTTGCGCAACTTAAATAAATGAGCTGAATCTACCCATATTTCAAAACTGCCTTCAGATGTCTTCTAAACAAAGCTTTCACTGGTAGCGTCGCCGCCAAATAGAGCACAGCACAAGCTGCTGTGGCAATCACCGGCGACTGCACCACGGCCTTTGCCGACATTCCCATCCGGAAAAAGACCATGGCAATAAACAGCCATAGCAGCGGAAACACAAACAAGCCCAGCACGATTGGTAACAAAGAACTGCTATCTAAAAACTTATTCCAAACTTCGGTGCGGTAAAAAATTCGATCGAGGGAGTGATTGTAAATGGCCAGACAATCATCTCGATCGCCATCAGTCCCAATTACCAGGGTCAAAAACTGTCCTTCACGCACTCGCCCCTGCAATTCTTTAAACCTATTCACCCGTAGACATTCACTCCGTCCATCGGTCAAATTCATCCAAATGGAGTGTTCTATGGGCTTTTTCATAAGCTGGGTGCGCTTACTAGAACTATTTGTGACGGCATCGCGCCGATATTTTTCAACCGTGCCACCCAACAAATACAGCTTGAGTTGAGTACCATTTAGCGCCCGAAAATTTTCTAGTTTGGCGGGCAAATTTGGAACAAGATGGTTAGTCATCATAGTCTTACAGTCCAACATCCACTGACCTACACAGATGATCTTAATCGATCGAAAACCCCAAATTCTAGGGGCAGATGTACTTTTCAGTCAAAAGTAGGGCGAAAATCTGGCAATCGATACATTCACCGCAGCGGCTTGGGGTAAAATTACAAACTCCCTTCGTTCTCTCTATTTCCGCATGACCACCTTGTCAAAACCAGCGTCATCTCCCAGTTTAGAACTGCAACCTCAAGGCAACCATCAATGCCTAAAAGTTACGCCTCCTAGTGATTTTTGTCTACAGGGCACCATCAAAGTTCCTGGTGATAAATCCATCTCTCATCGATCGCTAATGTTAGGTGCTTTGGCCGAGGGAGAAACATCGATCGAGGGTTTACTGCTGGGCGAAGATCCTTGCAGCACCGCCGCCTGTTTTACTGCTATGGGAGCGAAAATTAGCGAGTTGAACTCCACTTTAGTAACGGTACAGGGCGTAGGTCTAGGGAATTTACAAGAACCCACCAACATTTTAGATGCCGGTAATTCTGGCACCACCATGCGCTTAATGATGGGTTTACTGGCTGGCCAAGAGGGCAAGTTTTTCATAGTAACTGGCGACGACTCTTTGCGATCACGCCCTATGTCGCGGGTGGTTAAACCACTCGGAATGATGGGAGCACGGATTTGGGGTAGGGTTGATAATTCTCGTGCGCCTTTATCAATCAAGGGCAGCAAGCTTCAGCCTCTGCACTATCAGTCACCGATCGCCTCGGCTCAAGTAAAATCAGCGGTCTTACTAGCCGGACTACTGGCCGAAGGTGAAACAACAGTCACCGAACCAGCATTATCTCGTGACCACAGCGAACGGATGCTGCGGGCTTTTGGAGCCGCTATTAAGATAGACCCTGCTACCAAGAGCGCCACAGTGACGGGCTGGCCAAAGCTCATCGGGCAAAAAGTGATTGTGCCTGGAGACATTAGCTCTGCTGCCTTCTGGCTGGTTGCCGCCGCCATTATTCCTGGCTCAGAGCTACTGCTGACAAATGTAGGCGTAAACCCTACCCGCACCGGCATCCTGGATGCTTTGGCGCTGATGGAGGCCGATATTGAACTGCTCAATCAACGAGAAGTCACTGGCGAGCCAGTGGCCGATATTCGGGTGCGGGCTAGTCAACTGCGGGCCTGTAAGATTGGTGGTGATCTGATTCCTCGGTTGGTTGACGAAATCCCGATTTTGGCTGTGGCGGCGCTGTTTGCCCAAGGAACTACGGTGATTTCTGATGCTGAAGAGTTGAGGGTCAAAGAAAGCGATCGACTCTCAGTAATAGCCACTCAGCTCGGCAAAATGGGAGCGAAAATTACGGAACTCCCCGATGGCCTAGAAATTCCTGGCGGTCAAACATTAGTGGGCGCGGAACTAGATAGCTTCACTGACCATCGTATTGCGATGAGTCTGGCGATTGCCGCTCTTAAGGCCAAAGGTGTCAGTCACTTACAGAGAGCCGAAGCGGCCTCTGTTTCTTACCCCGATTTCTTTACCAGTCTGCAAAATTCGATCCAGTAATTCTATGAAAATTCATCCTTCGGCAGTTATTGATCCGAGCGCTAAAATTGGCCAGAATGTGGAGATTGGGCCTTTTTGCTATGTCTCTAATGACGTAGAAATCGGCGATGACTGTAAGCTGGTGAGCCATGTCACTATTTTGCCTCACACCTCGATCAGGCGCGGCTGTCATATTCACAGCAACGCAGTCCTGGGCGGTTTGCCTCAAGATATTGCCTTCAAAGACGAAGTTAGCTATGTAATTATTGGCGAAGATTGCCAAATCCGGGAGGGTGTCACCATTCATCGGGGCACCAAAGCCGGGACGAAGACTACGGTAGGTAATGGCTGCTTATTGATGGTTAATAGTCATCTTGCCCACAATGTGCAAGTCGGCAATCAAGTAATCATCGCCAACGGTGCCCTGGTGGCGGGCTATGCCCAGGTAGGCAATCAAGCGTTTATCAGCGGAAACTGCCTGGTGCATCAATTTGCGCGGGTTGGCAGAAATGTCATGATGGCCGGTGGTTCAGCGACTTTTCGGGACATACCACCATTTTGCATGACTCGCCATCAATCCGGAAACAGCGTGATGGGTTTGAACTCGATCGGCCTCCGCAGAGCCGGTTTGAGTGCAGCCGATCGCCTGGAACTCAAGCGGGCTTTCAAAGTAATTTACAAATCTAATTTACTGATTGCTGAAGCGATCGCCCAACTAGAAGCAGACTTTGACAATCCACTGATCAGCGAAATGCTCGATTTTATCAAGTCTTCCGAACGCGGCATCTGTCGATACATTTATGGTAACAGTGATGACAAAGACTAGACCTCATTGGTTCTGCGCAGTACAATAAGCCCAAACACAAGCGGGTGACATTATGACTGATGCTCTGGCCAATGCCAAATGCGTGCCTTGCCATGGCGGCGAACCAGCCGCAACCGAGGCCGAAATCAATGAACTGATGCGCCAAATTCCTAACTGGTGCAAATTTGAGGTAAATGGTGAAAACCGGGTAGAGCGAGTGTATTTATTCGATAATTTTCAGGCGGCACTAGATTTTACTAATGCGGTGGGAGCTGCTGCCGAAAAAGAAGAGCATCACCCAGCTTTGCTCACCGAGTGGGGCAAGGTGACGGTAACTTGGTGGACTCATGCGATCGGGGGTTTGCATCGCAACGATTTGATCATGGCTGCTAAAACTGATGAAATAGCCGATCGATCTGGTGCTAAACCAATTCCAGCAAGCATGGCGCATCCTTAAAAGATGAGCTAAATCCGATTCCAAGAAAATCAACCAATCCAAGCCTTCAAACCCCAACCAACCAATAAGCCCAAACCGCCAAACCTCACTGCCGACCAAAAAACTTCTACTGTTACTAGTTGGCTCTGCAACTCCTTGTCCAGCTTCGCAATATGGTCTTCCACCACTTGCAGCTCCTGCTTTACTTCCGGCGAAGTAGGCCGACTTTTTAGTACCTTGCGCCGAGCTGCCAACTCTTCCCGGACTATCGGAGCCACCTGAGCATAGCGTTCCACCAACCGATCGACCTCGGCCTCGATCGCTGCTAGTTCAGCAAAAACTTCAGACTCAGCAGTTTCAAAAATCTCGGGGGCAGCAATAGACATAATTCTCAAAGGGTGTTCGGGACAGGAAAGTAGCAAGTGTTAAACTTAGGGTTCCATAATTTTGTAGGGAATCGATCGATGAACCCAGATTTATCTCAGTTGACCACCCTAGAACTAGCCCAGGCACTCGCCGAACGCCTGCGCATTAACGAGTCCGACTGGCACCGCCTCAAATCCAACCGCACCCGCCGCGCCCAAGAACAGGCCGCCGCTGGCTTGGTTCTATTGATCAACGAACAAAAAGAAGATGGCTTGGCTCATTTGCAACAGGCTACTGGCTGGTTAGATCGATCGGTCTCCGCCCCTCCTTGCCCCACTCACAATCATTGATTAGCGTAGCAGCAGCCCGATGGACGTTGTATTTTTAGAGTTAAAGCCA
>JAYSRP010000385.1:0-1981 GCA_043721015.1 Synechococcales cyanobacterium
TGCGCCCCTCATCACTCATATTTGCCTGGGTGGCCAGTTGGGATACCTCCGAGGGCGGATTGTAATTGAGCAACTGCCAGCGCTGTGCTACCGGCTTACTGATACCGCGCACTACTAGCAAGGTTGGCAAAATTGCCCAGAGCAAATAGCGACCCAGAGAATTAGTCAGAGAATTACTCAGGGATTTCTCTGTTCTAGGCTTGTGATTCATGGTGAGTTACGAATTAATTTTGAGGTTGACCTAGGGTCGTAATGTAAAGCACCGCTTCATCGGGGGGAATGCCCAAGACTTCGTTGACCTGATCATCAAAAAATCCGGCAATGCCACTGACTCCTACCCCCAACCTGGTGGCCGCCAAATTGAGGCGTTGTCCCAAGTGTCCAGCATCTAGATGCAAATAGCGGTAAGCTCGATCGCCATAGCGCTCGATCGACTGCTGTAAGTTGGCGGTATGGAAAATGGTAACGGCGGCATCTCGTCCCAATTCTTGACCCAAACAGAGGTAGTGCAATTCGCGGCGAAAATTCTTAAAGCGAATTTGGCGCAGCTCTTGGATGGCGGGCGAATAATGGTAGCAGCCTTCTTCTAAGCCATCGACTCCTGAAACCGCGATAAAAGTTTGAATCAGACTCAGATCAAAGTAATCGGGGCCTTCATCTAATCCAGCATCGATGTAGTTTTGGGGCTGGTAGGTAAAGTCCAACAGCGCCTGCAACTGGTCGAAGCTTAAATTGCCACTGGTATAGCTGCGAGTCGATCGCCGCTGCAAAATGGCATCTTCGAGTCCATCTAAGAACGAATTATTTTCCCAAGAAATTGGCGGTCCTATGGTAGAGACTTTCAAGCAAAAAGGAAAATTGTATTTATCAGCTACCGGATTTGATGCCGGTGGTGGTTGGTACTCACTCATGCTAGTCACTGTGTGGCAGTGGCTAAGCAGTTGCTCATCGGGCAGGTTAGGAAAATCTGTCACAGTCGGACTGGGCAGAGCCGTGGGGAAGTCTTCAGAAGCTGGTAGGTGGTCTTCTAAATCGAGCAAGGGCATCACTGCGATTGTGCCCTCTCGTTCCCGATCGAGATACAGCAGCTCATCCATGGCCTGATCCTGAAATCCACCGATCAAACAAGGCCGAAAGCCATTGATTGAACCAGATAACTCTAGGTTGCCCAATAAATGGCCAGTATCTAAACAAATTCGCCGATAGGCACGATCTTGGTAGCGCCAAGCCGATCGAAAAAAAACTGCGGTGGTAATGAGGGCTAGCTCGGTGTGTTCGATCGCTGGATGCTGAAAGCAAGCGGCTTGTAGCCCAGACCACACATCGCTTTCCCAAAAATGTACCAGGGAGTGATCGCGGGGCTGGTAGTTATACAGCCCTGGAGGCAATAAGCCTCGTCCCCGCGAAATTAAATATACTTCGGCTGGATATAAGCCCCCGGCAGAAGGCGCTGCCCGTAAATACAGCGGCGCGACGGTGGTAGAAATTTTGGCAGTCAGGCCATAACTGCACAGCAAAAACAGCGAGAGACGTTTCCACCATTGGTCTGTCTGGCTGCGGGCTTCTTTTTGCAAATACAATTTCAGATCGAAGCTTGCCCCTATTTTATATTCTTTATAGGGAGAGGGCTGCAAACTCCAATCTAAGCCATTGCCTTTGCGGGCAATGCTTTCGGGGCTGTATTTGGTGCGTTGGTGGTAGTGCTGAGTAAATGATTCAGTCATGGCTGACTCGGTATTTCTTGAGATAGCTTATCATCGCAGTATTCCTGGGCTAGTAGCCATCCAAATAGACCATATGTCTATTAACAGTAGTAAGCAGGTGACAATCAGGAGAAAAAAGTACATCCAGGGCTGAGCTAAAGGGCGAACGTCTTGAGTATTGATAGCTCCGCTTGCGCCAAAGGCGATCGCTGTTTTTTCTTGCAAAACTGTCACAAGTCTATTAAAACCGGCGATGCGCATGGGTAACAGATAACCTT
>JAYSRP010000386.1:0-8591 GCA_043721015.1 Synechococcales cyanobacterium
TGATACTCAAGGCCGCGTAATCAACACATGGGCTGACATCATCAACCGTGCCAACTTAGGTATGGAAGTTATGCACGAGCGCAACGCTCACAACTTCCCATTAGATTTGGCTGCTGGTGAAGCAACTCCTGTAGCTTTGACTGCTCCTTCTATCAACGGTTAATTTCTAAACCCTGATGTGAAAAGCCCCTCGTGTGAGGGGCTTTTTGCTGAGTAGTAAGCGCATTCGCAGAACCCATTTAAAGTTTTGTGACATAATATTAAAACCTATACTAATCGATCACAACAGCGTTTAGGCTGAATCTATTCAGTCTAAACACCCAATCAGGGATATTAGGCGGAAATTTTTCTTGCTAATCCTCCTTTTTCCCGGGATTAGACGGAATTATTTCTATCTAAACGCCCTCTTAGGGGATTAGGCTGAATTATTTCAGTCTAATCGGTTGTTAGACTGACTGTAAACCAACTCCCGAATTTTAATATGGGTGCAAAGTAATGATTCTGTGGATTATGCAAGCTTGCGGTTTCTTTGGTATTGTCTGCTTGTTAATGGGAATTGGGTTAACTGTACTTGGACTCCTGATAGGCTATTTCAATAGTCAGACAAATCTTTATCAACCGACAGCAGCTAAACTTGTATACAAACCGCCCTGCTTCTTTTTTATTTTTCTTGGTCTTTCTCTATGCGGTATGTTTTTTGGTTCAATTGCACTTTCTGCTGCTCTAGAATCACTTCAAAGCCTAGTCCAACCTAGCTTGATAAATACTGTAACTGGTTCAAATAATCCCATAATTAATTTTATGATGCTATTGATATCTGGTGCATTTGGTTTAATCATGGTTTTTATGTGCTACTCAATTTCAGAATTGGATTTAAGTAAAACAACTACCTTTGATAAAGATAGACAAAAGATAATTGTGAGGAGGCAAACAATTTTCGGGAAGAAAATTCTTGATAATCCCCTTCAAAGAATCATTGATGTCAGGCTAGAGGCTGATTCTATGGATGATGATGGGAGTTACAGTAAGAAATTGGTTGTTGTCCTAGATAATGGCAGTATTATTAGCCTTGATAGTGTTTCTGTAAACGGCAACGACAGCAATAAAAACAAAGAAGCCGAACAAATTAAGATGTTTCTTGGTATCTAGGGATCATTATACTTGAAGTTGAAACCCCCTAAGCCTTAGCGAGGTATACAATCGGTAGTCATATCAAATCACAGTAGGAAAGTAGAGTTTTGCTGCTACGGTCAAGCTAAAATCTGATATACAATGTATGCAGTTATTCATCAAATAGTCATGACACTTGAAACCATTGAAGCCGAAGTCCTTTTGCTGCCGAAGCAATCCCAAGCAACATTGCTGGCTCGGATGCTAGAGCGACTAGGGCAGAGCAATGAAATCGATCCAGAGGTTTCCTCGATTTGGGTTGAAGAAGCTGAGATGCGCGATCGAGCAATGGACAATGATGAAACCGCTAGCATCCCTGCCGAACAAGTATTTCAGCAAGTTCGGGCATCCCTACAATGAGAAGCGTCATCTTTCATCCGCTGGCAGAACAAGAACTGCTTGATGCCGTTTCCTACTATGAGGAACAAGAAACTGGGCTTGGGTTGGAATACTTGGGCGAAGTAGAACACGCAGTGAATTTTCTCGTGCGCTACCCCGAAGCCGGTTCCAAAGTGAGCGGCTCTACCCGTCGCCTAACTTTACCCAAGTTTCCCTACTCTTTGTTGTACCGTTTGATGGAGGAGCAGATTCGTGTTTTGGCCGTGGCACACCATAAGCGTAAACCACAGTATTGGGTCGATCGTCAGTAGTAGGCGGCAGTCTAACAAACCTGTTGCACGCCGACTAAAACCAAGCTCATAGTCTCAAAAATATTTTAGTAGCGGGTGAACAGGAACGTTAGACTGCTCTCATTGGTATATTGTGAATTACGTCTAGTGAAAAATTACAAGGTCATTCTTCATGCGTACAAATAAACTTATCGTTCGTATTATATATACTTCAGTATTCTTTCTATTCTTACCTATATGTATCGATGCTAATGCTCAGTCTACATCCCCAAAGGTGACAACTTTACCCAATGGATTTAAGCAAATAGACATTACAGGCGGTCAAGTTTGGAATTCTCCGGATGGATACACTTATTCCTCGGACGGTACAGTAACAACTCCAGACGGTATACGTATGAAAATGATCAGTAAAGATGGAAGGAATGTTACTGGCGTTCAGTACTACAGGAATGATGGAACTAAATTGAAGCCTGGTGAAAAAATTACAACTCGTAATGGCGTTATTCTAAAGCAAGAGCAAATTTGATAGATGGGGTGAGTCTAGATTTAAGTTGATAAGAAAGACCAACAGATTTATCGTCAAGGCTTTCGGGCTTTATTTATGGATTGATGATTTCTTTGTATCTTTTAATACATTTTTCACCAATATCACAGAAAAGCCGTAAATGAAAAATATCTTTTTGGAGTTTAATTCTGTACACATGTTAAAAGCAAATCACTGCCACTTCATATTAGCTAGTGTAGCGCTGCTTACTTGGATGGGTTCCATTCAGCCAGCCTCAGCTCAACTCCGTCTAACTTTAGCTTGTGATAATGTCTTTAAGGGAGAGCCATTCGCATCAGATTCAAGCCTAGCAGAATACTCTGCGGCTGTAAATTTTTCTTACATCATAAGGTCAAAGGATTTATATCTTCAATTTGATGGAGTGCCGTTTAGACGCGATATGTCTTCGACAGCTCCTTTTGGGGATAACGGCACTGCGAATTCTGTTGGTCAAATTAAACGTTTCTTTACAGTTCTTGGTTCGTATAAAGGTAGCCAAATTCAATTGTTGCAAAATGGAATTCGAGTAATTGATGGAACTTACCCAGTTCCACCGTCTTCCTCAACAGCTTGCTTGCCTGCATTCAGGCCATAGAGTATGTTGAGTGCAGCAGGCGCATCTATAGTTTTGGGGTGCGTGGACTTTCTACAGAGAAAATTTACCCGTGCTAAATGCAGATAGACTCAACCACTCTGGACTTTCAATCCAAAGTGGTTAAATTTTAGAGTCCTGGACTTTACATTTAATTTAATTTATACTTAGTACTTCATAGTATATAATGGTGTCACAGTTATGGAACACAAAAATCAAGAGGGTGGTGAAGCCATTTTTTTACTGGATTTTGTTCCAGAGAAAATTGTGGAGGTGCCATCTGAAAGTTCATACTTTTGTGAAGATGGGCTTGAGTTTCGTGGAGACGGCTCAATACATACACCTGATGGGAGGAAAGCCGAGATCATAGCTGGCGAAGATGGAAATATCCTTGGTATTCAGCATTTTCATGTAGACGGAACCGCTGCTTTAGCGGGTGAAATAATCACGTTTGCGAACAAGTCCAGCGTTGAGCAAGAAGATTTTCAGATTCCTTGAACATGTTGTTTTTTTAGGTCTTGTCATTAGTTTCTAGATTCCATTGCTGAGTTTAAGTGCGTCAATTAAATCTGAACTGCAAGTCCAAGCTCGAAAGGTTATGGATGCTGTTATTTTCATGACTTCTAAACAATGCCAACCCAACTTCACCAACAACTTTTCCGCTCCAATGCTCAAGTTATTCTATTACGATTACCCGAACGGATTCGCACTGCTTTGACTGATTGCGCTGCTGAAATTGAATATCCGATCAAAGAAGTTGTTGAGATGGCGATCGCTAGTTTTCTTGACACCGAAGCTTTGGGATTTGTCGATTGTAAACCAGGGCGTGGACAGTAAAATTCTAGCTAGAGCAGTCTAACAAACCTGTTGCACACCGACTAAAACCAAGTTGACTACCCCAAAGATCCTTTAGTAGCGGGTGAACAGGAACGTTAGACCGCCACCAACGATAACTAATCTGGATTAGAATCGCAGCCTTCTTTTTGAAGTAAACTTTTACACATCACTTACGCATGAAGAGGAAATGCAGCAGTTGAAAGCCACTAATCGCGGCTTGCTCAATCTCGCTGTTTTGATCGATGAAGATCGCCCCACTATCCTTCGCCTCCTGAATTCCAATAACAACAAGCTTGATGCCATCCTTGATCGATTACCTCCCCACCAACAGTAAATGATCGAATCTTTGGCATCCTCACTAGACTTAACGTGAAAAGTCAGATTTTCTTGAACTGTGAAAATTAAATTCCAAAATAAATTGATCGGCCTTTGACCGAATTTATGGCAGAGTACAAAAAGGCAAAGGAGCAAAGGGCTACAAAGTCCTCGCTGGGGCACACACTACTCGAAAACCCACATTGCTGCCATAGTCATCGGCATCGCTCCTGCCACGAAAAGCCGAGCGGCAGCCATCAGGATCGTAGATCCACGAGCCGCCGCGCAGCACATGAATACTATCATTGGTATCAACCCAAGCATAACCATCTTTTGGTGCTTTTTGATAATTCTTATACCAATGATCTGCGCACCATTCCCAAACATTACCATGTACATCGTAGAGACCAAAAGCATTAGGGAAAAATTGGTTTACAAGAGTTGTCTCACTTCGATAAATACCTTTCTGCTCATTGGCATAAATGCTGCCACTATAATTAGCTAAATCTGTGGTGATAGTTGCCCCAAAACAAAAAGGGGTAGTAGTGCCAGCGCGGCAAGCGTATTCCCATTCAGCTTCACTGGGTAAGCAATAATTTTTGTTAGTCAGCTTAGATAACCGAGTACAAAACTCAACGGCATCATGCCAAGAAATTCTTTCAACTGGTCGATTGCTTCCAGAAAAATAAGCTGGTTCCGGATCTAGCTCTCTCGTAACTTGCAATTTTGTCTGAAGAGCGATCAATCGCCACTGCTCTTGAGTCACCGGGTATTTCCCCATAAAAAATTCTGGGACTGTTACAGAATGCTGCGGCTTTTCATTATCATAACCTTCGCCTTCAGGCGAACCCATCAAGAACTCTCCTGAAGGAATCGAAATCATTTCCAGCTCAATGTCACCAGGTAAAACTTCTCGGAAGTATTGAACACTGTACTGTTGCTGATCGATCACAATCCCCGCCCGATCAACAGTCACCACCTCAAAAGGCTCAGAAGTTTCTAGGTTTCCCCCCAGACCTTGAAGTTGACGAATCCGACCTTCAACTTTCATAATTCCCGTTCGCGCAGCGTCGGCTTTGCCGAATCGATTCGACCGAGACTGATAAATGCCCAGCGCTTCTTGATAACTAGTCAAAGCTACATCAAATTTTTCAGAATCTCTTTGCACATCACCGATCACCATCTTCATCTCTGCCGCCATCAAAAGTTCTCCAGCAGCTCCATACAGGTCAAAAGCCTGGAAATAGAAAATTTCAGCCTGTTCAGAGTTGGGGTAAGCTTCCCAGGCAGCTCCTAGCTTCTGTTGAATCTGGGCTTTTTCTATAGTTGGCAATGAATTTTGACGAATTGCTCCATAGAGATCGATCGCCCTACTGTAACTCTTCTGAGCTACAGACAAACCTTGCTGAATTAATAGTCGATCGCCTTTAACCTTGTGCAAATCAGCCATAGCCAAATGATCACGACAACGCTCACCAGCAATCAAAGCTCGATCGATTCCTACCAATGAATCTTCGCCCGGTGCCAGCGATCGCCAATATTTCGCCACTAATACTGTGACCCTAGCACTATGACAGACCCCGCGATCGGCTAATTCATGTTCATAGCCCCAATCCAAAAAATGCTTGAGATTAATTTGATGATGGCTGATCGTCTCCGGCAACAAAACATCTTCCAAGCCCTGCAACAGCTCTTGGAAATACCCCAGCGTTTTAGACTTATGAGCAACTATCACATCCGGGTGTAAAGACTGTCGATCGATCGCGTATTGCCGCGCCGGTTCCGGCAACCGCCAAATTGTATTATTTGGCTTCTCAGCCATCGAAAAAAGCAGTAAAGTTTCCAGAGCATCTGTAGCATCTCGACCAAAAATGTGGCGAGTGGCCTCGATCGTCAAGCCCCCAGGAAACAGCGCCAAATTAGCAAACATCTCTTGGGTAGCAGGGGGCAAGACCGCATAAGAAAGATTCAAAGAAGCAATCAAGCTCCGCTCCTTATCAGTCGGATATTGTAGTGATCCACTCAGCACCTTACCAAACTCTTCTGTCAATCTTTCCTTTAAATCTTGCAAACTACAGCGCCGATCCTTCAGATAGGTCGCTGCAATCTGAATAGCCAAAGGATAGCCATCTAATAATTTCAATATTGCCAGTAAATCGGCTTGGTCAGCGATCGTCGTTGATACATACCGCTGAAAAATCTGCTTAGCGACATCTGCTGTAGTGCTATTAATTACTTTTGGACTATGACTAATATTGCCAGGAAGAGCTTCCCTCGACGTAATCAGTAAATAAATCCCTTGGTTAGCCAACAACGCATTAACGAAATCAACCAAATCTTGAGTCTCAGCAGCTTTAGTCAGCAAAACATCCAAATCATCTAAAATCAGCAGCATTTTTGTTCGTCGCAGCACTGCTTGCAGATCCTGGTTAGAATAGCTGTCTCGCCTTTGCGCTCGATCGATCACCCCCTCAATTACCTGCATCACCTTGTCTCTCATCGCCGCCACCGTCTCCACATTGCGCAGATCCACAAACCACACCCCATCGCGCCACCGTCGCCGCTCATGCTGCCATCGCCCCACCGCTTTTGCCAGCGAAGTTTTACCAATGCCACCCATTCCAGCTAGTGTCAGGCAGCTATTTCTATCTCTTTCCAGAGACACCGCAATTTGATGAATCTCCAGATTACGACCAATAAACTTGCGATCTTCACTGCTCAGATTAGTCTTTTCCCAATTAGCGATATTCACCCCTCCTGAACTACCATCTGGAATCGTCAGCCTATTTTGATGAACACGGCCATTTCCTGGCAACAAATGAAACTTGAGCGACTCTGCCAAATTTGCTGGTTGCAGAGTAATCCAATCAATTTCTTGCCGCAGAGCATCACTGAGTTCTACCGCAACTCGACCACGCTCAAAAGACTGCTGTACCGTGTTTCCTCGCAACAGCGCAGCATAAAAAGCCCTCGCAAAACAGCGCGATGCCGCATCCAAAATAGTATCAGCAGCATTGATTGCCACCACATGCTTCACCCCTGCATGTAGCAGTTCATCAGCCAACCCCTCCGAATGGCAAGCATTCAAAAAAGCCATCTGACAAGGTGCTCGATCAAGATCACCCAACAACTGTCGAAAATCTTGAGCAGAAAAGGGACGCGCGATGCCCACATCATCTTCTAAAACCAAAGCTACCCCCTGTTCACCAGTCATCCCATGACCAATAAAATGGATCACCAAAGGGCTGTGTCGATCGCTAAACACCTCATTCAAAGCAGCCGCAGTTGCAACCTTCACCACAATTTCTAGCTCTAGGTCTAAATCAGCTACAGCATCATAGATCTCATCAACTTCTCGCTGCACCGACAGCGCCACTACCGGTTCCCCGTTACCATCTAACAGCGGCGCAGCAACCAGAATCAATATTTCATTCCTAAAACCGCTTTCACGTTCGATCGGTGGGGGATCGATCGGCTCGTAAGGCGGCTTAACTCTTTCAAGCTTTAACGCTGAAACCATTCCAAAATTTCCTCATCACTAGCGGTGCGTAAATCTAACGGCAGACGGCGGGGATGCTCCAAAATACAGCAAGCATCTAAATCCTTCGCTCTCATCTTTTGTCGCCATTTAATAATCGCCCCGCTAGCCTTTATGCCAAAATCAACCAACTGCGCCGCACCCGCCACACCAGAAACCACCCCCGCCACCAACAAAACAAAAGCATCATCCACCCCAAACAACCGCTTCGTCGGCTTCTGCAACACCAACGAATCTGCTTGCAAAGCCATCTCTAACTCCTCTAAATCTGCCGCCGTCAACTGTTCAGTAACAGCAATACTACACAGAGGGACATCACTCATAAATTACTCCAACAGCATCAGGAACTCATCTGCAACAGCAATTCACGAGCACTAGCCCCTAAATACCAGCAAACTTATTGGTATCATATAATATTCGTATAGCCAAAACTGCAATTTATCGCCTTTCAACCTCAATACTAGCCATAAATCTCAATAGCATAGTACAAGTTTCATCTATTTTGTTTGAGAGAAATCACCTTACTTCCGCTGCTGCTCCTCTCCACTTAAACTCGATCCTTTCTTCTGCCTGGACAAATTCGATGTTGAATAAGTCAAAAACCACCTCCCGTCCTAGCAATAAAGGGGCATCAGTAATTTCTGTTTGTAGCCAAGCTACTGGAGCTTTAAAGCTATGCCCATCGATCGACAAGTCTACTTCACGGGTAACATACTGCACTTCACCACCAACGCCTGTCCCCTCTGATAATATCTCACGGTTTACTATGATACTAATATAAGCAAAATTGATGAGAGTGATACTTTCTGCGCATGACGGTTTCCTTTACATTCCTTAACTTTGGCTTTAATGTGGAGACATACAAACAAAAACCGTTTCGCAAGAAACACATTCATACCGGAATATTACAATGACAACTATCTTACAGCAGCGCGAAAGCGCCAATGTATGGGATCGCTTCTGCGG
>JAYSRP010000387.1:0-8558 GCA_043721015.1 Synechococcales cyanobacterium
CGCAAAAGATTCAGTCATAGACGGTTTGTGGTTTGCCATAATTCTGCTGAAGCTATAGAAAATTTGGCGACTTTGCCGCCCCATCTGACTAGCACCCGCTATCAGGATCAGCTCAGTTCGGATGTCGTATTTATGTTTCCTGGCCAGGGTTCTCAGTATATAAATATGGGAATTAATTTATACCGACAGGAATTAGTATTTCAACAAGCCGTCAATAGTTGTGCGGAGATTTTACAGCCGCTGCTGGATCAAGATATTCGAGAGCTAATTTATCCCGAAGCTGCTCAACTAGCAGCCAGCAACCAGCTAGAACAAACTCGCTATACTCAGCCAGCTTTATTTACGATCGAATACTCCTTAGCCAAACTCTGGCAAAGTTGGGGAATTCAGCCTCAAGCAATGGTCGGACATAGCATTGGTGAATTTGTAGCGGCTTGTCTGGCTGGCGTATTTTCACTTGCGGACGCTTTGCAATTAGTTGCTGCCAGGGGCAAGCTGATGTGGGATTTACCCGCTGGCTCGATGTTATCGGTGCGGATGCCAGTGGCCGAATTGCAGCCTAGACTTACTGCCGAACTGTCGATCGCCGCAATTAACAGTCATAGCTTGTGTGTGGTATCGGGTGCAACTCCGGAAATCGAACAGTTGCAGCAGGTTTTAACAGCAGAAGAAGTTATTTGTAAACTGCTATACACCTCTCATGCTTTCCATTCTGTGATGATGGAGCCAATTGTGAAACCTTTTGCTAAATTAGTTGCCAGCATTCCATTATCTCCGCCACAAATCCCTTTTGTATCAACGACCACAGCGACCTGGATTACCAATGAGCAAGCCACTGACCCCAATTATTGGGCAGCTCACCTGCGTCAACCAGTGCGTTTTGCAGATGCCGTGCAAACTCTTTGGCAACACAATCCCAGCTTCGTTTTATTAGAAGTGGGGCCACGCCAAGTATTGAGTACTTTAGCTCGGCAGCAGGTAGTTGTATTCTTAGAGTCCAAAGATTTACCCCGACAAACGGTGATCGCTTCTCAGGGCAATAGCTCGGAAGAGAATAAGGACTGGCAAAGTTTAATGCAAGCGATCGGCCAGCTCTGGTTAGCCGGAGTAGCCATTGATTGGCAAAAATTTTATACTAGTGAGCAAAGACAGCGGTTGCCGTTACCCACCTATCCTTTTGAAAAGCAGAGATTCTGGATCGAACCTTTGCCAGCAAAGACTGCCGCCAATCATCTAGTCACAGCCGACCAAGTAATTCCAACTTCTCTTAGTAATTCAATCATGCCGTTAGCGCCATTTTCTCACCCAGAACCTCGCCCCATTCGCTTAATGCCTTTGATTGCCGAAGTCCTTCAGGATACTGCTGGAGTCGAAATTCAGGCTGCTGATCATCGATTGACTTTCTTAGAATTGGGTTTAGATTCTCTTTCATTAACTCAAGTCGCGCTGGCGCTCAAGAAAAAATTCAAAGTCCAAGTTACTTTTCGACAGTTGTTAGAAGAATATTCCACGCTGGCAACTTTGGTGCAGTTGATCGATCGAGAATTACCTCCCGATGCCTTTCCAGCACCAGTAGTGACAACTGCGTTTTCACCTTCGGTGATCGAAGCATCGCCAGTTTCTACTATACCTTCCGTCAGTGCCCCCTTGCCAACCGCTAACAATTTGCCAATAGTCCATCCAGTAATTATCAGCGGCAACGCTAACGCCATCGAATCCCTGGTACAGCAACAGCTACAAATAATGGCCAGACAACTGGAACTACTTGCTGGTAATGGCTCACCTGCTCCTACAACAATTGCACCAATCCAATCTCAGCCAGCATCTCATGCCAATTATAATGGCAACGGCAAAGGAAATATTTCTAAACCCACAGTTGAAAATACAGTTGAAAATCCGGAACAGCAACCAGTCAAGGCTCCCGCTCCCGGCACCAAGATTAATCGATCTTTTGACCACAGTCTTACTGCTGAACAACAAGCAATTCTCCAACAAATTATTGCTCGCTATGTATCCCGGACAGCTATATCTAAACAGCAGGCTCAAGAACATCGTCGCTATTTAGCAGATCCGCGCACGGTGTCTGGTTTTACGCCTTGGCTCAAAGAAATGGTGTATCCGATCGTCACTAATCGCGCCAAGGGATCTAGATTATGGGACGAAGACGGTAATGAATATATTGATTTGACAAATGGCTTTGGCCTAAATTTCTTTGGTTGGTCGCCAGATTTTGTTACCGATGCCCTCAAAGCTCAGCTAGATAAAGGAATCGAAATTGGTCCTCAAACTGCCTTAGCGGGCAAGGTTGCCAAGATGATTACAGAGTTTACCGGCATGGAGCGGGTAGCCTTTTGTAACACTGGCTCAGAGGCTGTAATGGCTGCTTTTCGGATTGCTCGAACCGTTTCGGGGCGCGATCGGATAGTGATTTTTGCTGATTCTTACCATGGTACTTTTGATGAAGTTTTGGTGCGTGGTGTTAACCTAAAATCTTTTCCAGCAGCACCGGGCCTAATGTCTGCGGTGTTTGAAAATATTTTGGTATTGGAATATGGTTCTGACACCGCACTAGCTACGATTCGAGAGTATGCTGATGAAATTGCGGCGGTGATTGTGGAGCCAATTCAAAGTCGTCATCCGCAACTACAGCCCCGCGAATTCTTGCAAGAATTAAGAAAAATCACCGCACAGTCCGAAATCGCCTTGATTTTTGATGAAGTGGTCAACGGCTTCCGGGTAGCACCGGGCGGGGCGCAAGAATTTTACGACATTAGAGCAGATATTGCCACCTACGGCAAAGTGGTGGGTGGCGGGCTGCCGATCGGTATTTTAACTGGCAGCTCTAAATATATGGATGCCTTAGATGGTGGGTTTTGGCAGTTTGGTGATGACTCGATCCCAGAAATAGGCGTAACTTTTTTTGCTGGCACCTTTGTCCGTCATCCCTTAGCTTTGGCGGCGGTTGAAGCGGTGTTAACTAAACTAAAGGCCGGTGGCGCAGATCTGCAAATATCTCTGGCTAACAAAACTAAATATTTGGTGGGTGAGCTAATTGAGCATTTCAAATTAGTGGGTGCGCCGATTAATGTGGAATATTGCAGCTCTTTTTTCTATCTCAACTTTCCGCCTACCGAAGCCTATGGCAGCTTACTGTACTATCTTTTACGGGAAAAAGGCATCCATATTTGGGAGTTCCGTCCCTGCTTTTTAACCCTGGCTCACAGTGATGAAGATATCGAAAGAATTATTTGGGCTTTTAAGGTATGCTTGGCCGAAATCCAATCAGCAAAGTTCTTATCCTGTTCGGGGAATGCCCTGGCGATCAATCAAAATTTGCCGCCGCAGCCGGGAGCTAAGATGGGCAAAGACCGCGATGGTAATCCGGCTTGGTTTATTGTCGATCCAGAGCGTGACGGCAAGTATTTACAAATTGAAGTTTATGGATAAGCAAATTGGGGCGCTTACTTCTTTGCGAGGCATTGCGGCTTTGATAGTTGTTGTCCATCATTTTGCTTATTATACTTTGCCGCAAACTGGCAAATTTTTATCATCTTACAGTCATTTTTTTAAGAATGGCTATCTGTGCGTAGATTTTTTCTTTATCCTCAGCGGGTTTATCATGGCTTATGTGTATGCCAATGATTTTTATAGACAAATAGATAAGTCTGATTATTGGAAATATCTACGTGCTCGCTTTGCCCGAATATATCCACTGCATTTATTTACATTATTAGTACTGATTGGTTTAGAGCTAATCAAGATGATTGTTTTAGGTGGCAATGCTTTTACTGATAAATTCAACTTAACGGCTTTAACTGCCAACATTTTTTTACTGCAAGCCTTTGATTTAAGCTGTCCACCATTGTTTTGGTGTGGTACTTACTGGAATGAGCCAGCTTGGTCAATTAGCGTAGAATTTGCTATTTACACTATTTTCCCTTTCATTTTGTATTCTGTTTTAAGATTAAAGCCCAAGGGTGATCTAATTCTTTGCGCTTGTACTTTGCTCGCAATGTTTTTTTTGATAAAATTCACTCGTGGCAATCTAGATTCGATCATTGGTTTGCCTTCGATCGCCAGATGTACCCTGGAATCTACTTTAGGGATCATCACTTATAAAGTTTACCAACGAATCAATTATCAAAATATGGGAATTCCCACTGCTGTCACTGCTATTGCTTTAATCTGGATTTTAGGAGTTATGCATAGCTGGACAGATAAGTATCGAGGAATACATGATTGGTTGATTTTACCAGCTTGTTCTTTGTTGATTTTAGCTGTATCTAATCAAACTCATCGAGCATCAGCAAAAATACTGAATTCAAAAATATTAATATATCTCGGTACGATATCTTATTCAGTTTATATGGTTCATTGGTGTCTATTGGAGTTGTTAAAAACATTCTGGTCATCTAGATTGACTCCAACCTTTGGCGGCGGTTTGAGTATAGTCGAGTGCTTGATCGGCTTAATGATATTCTTACTTGCCACCATATCAACAGCATCCATGACCTATAGGTTCATCGAAGTTCCGATACGCATATATCTGAAATCCAGCAGAAGGATTACGACATGAAGCTGTTAAATGTTATGATTACCTAACATTTTAAAACCTTTAAAAATACCGAGATTTTAGGCAGGACAGTTAACCACTACTAATTAGTACCTAGTTGCCTATTGTAAAATCCCGATTCTACAATAAATCCAAAAAATGAATACTACCTGCATCGACCCTCAGTCCAAATCACTCAATTTAATTGCTGTAGACTTCGATCCCTTTGCTGGTGATGAACATCGGTCATCAAAGATGCCATTACTATCAGCAGATATCCCCACTCCTGAAGCCTCAGCAGAGCCAACGAATCGATTTACTTCATCTAATGCTAGTTCTGATTTTAAATCGGTTGATTTTGATCCCTTTGCTGATGGTGAGATATTACTGACTGCTCCTGCTACTGAATCACAAAAAGAAATTTGGTTGGCTGTCCAGATGAGCGATCAAGCTAATTTAGCTTGTATGCTATCTCAATCACTAAGATTAAAAGGTCAACTAAATCTCGCTGTTCTCCAGCAAGCTTTTCAGCAACTGGTAATCCGTCATGAGTCATTAAGAGCAACTTTTAGTGGTAATGGTTCTACAATCTTAATTGCCAAATCAATTGACCTGCCTTTTTCAGTGGTTGATCTAGCTGGTCTAGATTCTCAAGTTCAAGCCCAAAAAGTTGCTGAGCATACCAAACAGTCAATCAGTCAGCCATTCAATCTCCAACGCGGCTCCTTGTTTAGCATCAAAATCCTCAAGCTTGATGAGCAAGATCATTTAGTAATATTTACAGTCCATCATATTATTTGCGATGGTTGGTCTTTTGGTATTATTATGTCTGAAATTGCCGAGCTTTACTCTGCTTTGAGCAAAGGAGTTGAGCATAGCTTAGAGCAGCCAGAATACTTCAGTGAGTATGCCTTTTTAGAACAAAATAAAATCGACAGGTTAGAAACTGCTAAAACCGAAAAATATTGGCTCCAAAAGTTTGCCAAACTCCCACCAGTTATAGATTTACCCGCAGACTACCAGCGTCCTTTAGTCAGAACTTTTAACTCAGCCTGTGAGAACTACACTCTACCAGCTAGCTTGGTGGCAAGAATCAAACAGCTAGGCATTAAAAATGGCTGTAGTCTTACTACTACTCTGTTAGTAGCATTTGAAGTATTTTTATTTAAGCTCACCGGACAAACCGAATTAGTAATTGGTGTCCCCACCTCTGGACAAACCACTACTGGCAAATACAATCTGGTTGGACATTGTGTTAACTTTCTTCCCCTATATAGCAACGTTCGTACTGATATTAAATTCAGTGAATATCTGAAGATTAGGAATAGCTCAATTTTAGATGATTATGATCATCAAGAATTCACCTTCGGTAGCCTGCTACAGAAGCTCTCAGTACCACGAGATGCCAGCCGAATTCCGTTGATCAATGCGGTATTCAATATTGATCTAGATAGCGGTAGTCAAAATAATTTCGATAGATTAAAGGTTGAAACATCACTAAATCGCGGCTCCTTTTCCACCTTCGAGTTTTTCCTCAATGGTGCATCTGCCATCAACGGCCAAATAGACTTGGACTGTCAGTACAACACCAATCTCTTCAATGGTGACACTATCCAACGTCGGTTATCAGAATTTGATAGCTTATTAACTCATATTGTTGAACAAGAAGATCAGCCTATTTATCAGCTATCTCTGCTCAGCACAGCAGCAGCACAGCAGCTACTGGTGGAATGGAATCAGACCCAAGTAGATTACCCTCAAGATCAATGTATTCATCAGTTATTTGAAGAACAGGTTGCTACTAATGGTGAAGCGATCGCCCTGGTATTTCAGCAAGAACAGCTTACCTACGCCGAGCTAAATCAACGAGCCAATCATCTGGCCAATTATTTGATCACTCTGGGGGTTAAACCAGACGAACTAGTGGGGATTGCGATCGAGAGATCGATCGAAGCCATTGTCGGCATCTTAGGCATTCTCAAAGCCGGTGCTGCATATCTACCGATCGATTTGGCTTATCCCTCAGAGCGGGTGGCCTTCATGTTATCAAATGCCGATGTCTCAGTCTTGTTAACTAAACAGGATCTTGTCGAGAAACTACCACCCCATCAGCTTCAAATTCTTTGCTTAGATACAGACTGGCCAAAGATTTCAGCAGTAAGCTTTATTAATCCGCCGAATTCAGCACGGCCAGATAATTTGGCCTATGTAATGTACACATCTGGCTCCACCGGTTTGCCCAAAGGCGTTTGTGTTCCACATCGAGGAGTAGTGCGTCTCGTTAAATCTGCTCAATATACTGATTTCGACAACAAGCAAGTATTCCTGCAACTGGCTCCGATTTCTTTTGATGCTGCCACTTTCGAGATCTGGGGCAGCTTGCTGAATGGAGCCAAGCTGGTGCTATTTCCTAGCGATAAACCATCCTTAACTGAGTTAGGTCAAATTATTCGCAAACAGCAGATCACTACACTTTGGTTGACAGCCGGACTATTTCACCTAATGGTCGATGAGCGGCTAGAAGATTTACGGCCTATCCAAAATCTCATTGCTGGCGGTGATACTTTATCGCTGCCCCATGTGCAAAAGGTCTTGTCTACACTGAACTGTCGGTTAGTAAATGGCTATGGCCCTACTGAAAACACTACATTTACTTGTTGCCATCTGATTTCTGCGGATTCATTATCTACATCTGTCCCGATCGGGCGACCCATTGCCAACACGCAAGTTTATATTTTAGATGTTCTGCTTCAACCAGTCCCGATCGGCATTCCCGGAGAACTATATATCGGCGGCGATGGCTTAGCCTGCGGCTATCTCAAGCTGCCAGAATTAACCGCCGAAAAATTCATCCCCAATCCTTTCAGTGGATCTGCAAAGCTATATAAGACCGGCGATTTAGCTCGTTATCAGCCCAATGGAGATATTGAGTTTTTAGGTCGCATCGATAGTCAGGTCAAGATTCGCGGCTTTCGGTTAGAACTAGGCGAAATCGAAGCTGCTTTAATTCAGCATCCCGGCTTACGAGAAGTTGTGGTGATCGATCGAGAAGATTGCCCAGGGGATAAGCGATTAGTGGCTTACCTAGTTACTGAGCAATCTACTAATCCACCAACAGAGCAGGAATTGCGGACATTCTTGCGATCAAAGTTGCCAGACTATATGATTCCATCTGCCTTTGTGAAGGTAGATAATTTGCCACTGACTGTAAATGGCAAGGTCGATCGACGAGCTTTACCCCTCCCAGAGCATCAGCGGCAAGATGCTAATGAACCCATTGCCCCCCGTGATGATCTAGAGGTACAGCTCACCGCAATTTGGCAGAGGTTATTAGGGGTACAAAATATCAGCATTCAAGATAATTTCTTTGAGCTTGGTGGTCACTCATTAATTGCCGTGCGGCTGTTCGCCGAAATTGAGCAAATTTGGGGACAAAATTTACCTCTGGCTACATTGTTTCAACAGCAAACGATCGAGAAACTAGCGGGCGTGTTACGTCAGGAAGAATGGTCGGCTCCTTGGTCTTCATTGGTGTTGATTCAAGCAGGTGAAGAAAGACCACCATTGTTTTGTATTCATCCAGTGGGCGGCAACATTTTAGAATATTACACCTTAGCCAATTATCTCGGTCAAGACCACCCTATATATGGACTGCAATCTCAAGGACTAGATGGTAAACAGGAGCCATTGCGAAGCATAGAAAATATGGCTAGTCACTACATTAGAGAAATGCAGACTGTGCAACCTCATGGCCCATACTTCTTGACCGGCTATTCCTTTGGTGGCTTAGTAGCATTTGAAATTGCTCAGCAACTATGGGCTGCGGGTGAAGAGATCGGGCTGTTAGCATTATTAGACAGTAGCGCCCCTAATTTACCGAATTATCGTCCTTCTTTTCCTCAATCATTAGGAATCCATTTTAGCAATCTCTGTCAACTTACTTTCAAAGAGCGATCGAGTTATATTTTAGATAGAATTGCTTATCGATTTAGCAGTAAGGACGGAG
>JAYSRP010000388.1:0-8551 GCA_043721015.1 Synechococcales cyanobacterium
TCGCTGGATACTTTGCTGCTTAAGGAGTAATCTAGCTTGCTTTTTTCGGCTCGACCGCCTAGTTCGATCATCCCGATCGGCTGTCCACCACTTTTGAGAGCTACACCATTTAAGAGCAGCGAGGAAGGAGCCGAAAAACCGCTGGGCAGGGCTTTGGCTTTTCCTTGGAGGTAGGCCACTTCTTCTACCAGGCTGTCGGAGCTGAGCAGCGAAAACTGTTGGGAGCTGTCACTGAGGACGGTGCCGCCCTGGGTGCGCATTTGTTTGGTGAAATCGTTTAGATGCTCGATTTTACCAACCATCAATATATAGAAGGGATGGCCTTTGGCGAGAGTTGGGGCTTGGTAAGGATAGGGGGCACTGCTGTTAGGGGGATAGATTGAGCCATCAAATTCGCTTTTGAAGCCCCAGATGGCTACTCCGTAGCCAGGGATCTTTAGATAGTTGTCTACTAGTTTTTTGGTGGCCTGCTTGGTGTCTCCGTCATCTTGCTGCAAGTCTGTGACAATCATTACCAACTTTTCGGTTTTGGGCGCGCTAGACTCTAAAACATCGGCAATTTTGTTGGTTTTGCCGGTGTAGAATGCCGGGGTTTTGGCCTGTTGAAAGCCTGCTCGATCAAGCTTCTTCACACTTTCATCGAAGCGCAGATATTCTACCTGGCCAGGGTTTACGAGACTAATGTTGTCTAATATTTCTAGGACTTTGCCGTAGCGGGAGCTGCTGTTTTTCACAAAACCAGCCATAGAAACTGAGCCATCGATCGCAAAACTTATTAGGTACTTACTACCAGCCGTATTGTCAGTTTTGGCAGCAAGCTGGCAAGATAATCCTATTTGCTTGCCACTGACGCTTTTTCCTTCGACGATTCCTACTGCTTCTTGCCCAACCGGCTTACAGCCGTTCAGGACAACTGCTACAATTGTCAAAATTAAAAACCTAGGAACAGAGCGGCGGCTGGTGGTGGGCAGCATATTTGAGGTTAACTGTACGATTATGATAGATTATAGTGTCTAGAGAGTTTGGTTTCCCTAAAATTTTTCTCACCGGGCAGCGTAACACTTAAAATAAGCAATTTCTACTAAAATACTTAACGAGAATGATCATCACCACTGCTGAAATTATCCGTCTCTTTGTTTTCCCGATTATGGGAATGTTGCTGATGTTTGTGATCCAGCCCACTTTATATCAGAGCCAAGTTATTCGTTTGACTGATGTGGAAGAAGTAGACAAATGGTTGCCGAATGGCTATTACCCCCAGGCTAGCTTGGTGTTTGGTGCTGCCATTTTTGCGGCTTTGGCTTGGTGTGTTTGGAATACCATGTCACCACCCGGTGCGATGTCGGTGCGCAAGGGTCGATCGATCGCTTGGTGGATTTTGAGTTTGGTGCCGATTTTGGCAGTGGTAGGGGCTACTGTTTGGTCGCGGAAGGCTTTGCTGGGCGACAAGTTTGGCAGTGATGCGGCGACTTTGTCTTTGGTGGTACTCTTTACTTTAGATATTTTGTTTTTATATTGGATGACCACGGCCACTACTACACCGGGCAATGCGCGGGATTTACCACCAGGGGCTAGGTTGTTTGGTCGCTAAAATTTACACTCAAGTTCATTAAGGAATATTACTTCCATGTCCAGTAAGTTATTCGTGATTTGTATTGGTGGTTCTGGGGCTAAGTGCTTCGAGGCAATCACTCAGTTGGCAGCGGCGGGGCTTTACAATGAGCAGTCGATCGAGGTGCTGTTTGTAGATCCCGATGAGGCTAATGGCAGTATGGAGCGAGCGAGAAGGAGCCTGAACACTTATCAGCAGTGTCAAAAGCTGTTTGGAGGCGATCAGCGACAGACAAATGTTCCTTGGATGCAAACTCCGATTAAGTCTTATGACTTATGGTCGCCTTTTGCTGATCAGCCCTTTAATAAAGAGCTGTCAAGTTTTTTTCAGTACAACAGCATTAAAAATGACAGCCCTAGCTTAGCTAACTTTTTTGATGTGCTGTATAGCCCAGAAGAGCGAGTGCAGCAGCTAGATGAGGGTTTTCGGGGGCGGCCTTCGATCGGCGCAGCGGTAATGAGCCAAATTAACCTCGATCAGCTTGATAAAGCTCCTTGGGGCAGTATTATTCAGGAAATTAAGAACGCCACTGGCGGAGGTAGTAACCCTCGAGTTCTACTTTGTGGATCGATTTTTGGGGGAACCGGAGCTTCTGGAATTCCGACTATAGCGAGGTTGCTCAGTAACAAATTTGAGAAAGAAGGTATTCGGAAGTCGGTGCGTTTAGGTGGTCTGTTTTTACTGCCATATTTCAGTTTTACGGTGCCGCCAGGGGCTAATACCAACGGTATTTATGCTTCTGCTGATCAATTCTTACTTAACACTGAAGCGGCATTACGCTATTATATAACCCAAGCTAGTAACCTGTTTGATACGGTGTACTTATTAGGTAATGAAGATACCGCCAAGGTGGAATTTAGTGTGGGAAAAAAGACTCAGCAAAACCGTCCTCACTTTATTGAACTATATGCAGCTTTGGCTGCGCGAGATTTTCTATTACAAGATCGTCAAGATGCATTGATGCTTGTTGCACGAGCTGGTGGGGGACTGTTAAATTGGGACGACTTGCCAGATGGTCCTGTTGTACGTCGCAGCTTGGTTAATGCTGCGCGTACCGCCTACTTATGGTTAAGTGATATCCAAGGAGAACTGGAAGCAATTCGCGTTGATCGCCTTCCTCCTTGGGCGACCCCTTTTTACGACCCAAAAGACCCTGCCTACCGTTTGGATTCTGATGTTCAACAGGCTGAAATTAAGACAATTAACACTTGGTCATCAGATTACTTGCGTTGGCTTACAGATGTTCACCAGTGTGACACCGATCAGATACGCTTTTTTAACCACAAAATGTTCAGTACTAAGGAAAAGTTAAGCGAATTAGTGATTGATGATCCCCGTGATCCCAAATCCAAACAAAAGCAAGATGGCATTCCTTGGATTAAGGAAGAGCTTCGCCGTCAAAAGAGTGCTGATAACCGTCGTGGTGGTGTAGGATTAGCAACTTCTCTCTACCTCAATACCAGCATTTAATTTAGTAATTAACTATTGTCCTTTAGATATTTACCAGGTGTAACCTAATGACTACTCCAATTTTGCCTAGACTCAAACGTGATGACTCTTCTGTTCAACTGCCCGAAAAAGGTGGTGAGTGGAAAGTCTATCCAAAAGCCACGTTTGAAATTATAGCTAAGAGTTTAGATTACACAGCACCAGGTGAAAACAAACGAATTAACTCAGTGCCCAATATTTGGGCTTTGCCTATGACTTTAGAAATTCCAATCTTCAATAAGGTTCACCCCCTTCGACAAGATGCGATCAGTCAATGGCAAGGTATGTTGGGAGCAATTGCATTTGCTAAAATCCGGAATTTTCCACTGAAGGTACAGCGCCTAGATGTTGATGAACTGCGCCGTCGTCACCCCTTTGCTGAAGCCTTATGGCAACTAAAGCCAGATAGCGAAAAAAGTCTATACAAAATTGATGCCAAGGAAGCTTGGCAAGAAATATTTGTTTGGACTTGGGATGAAGAACCTGTGGGAATGACCAGTCCAACGACTATCGTGGTTCCGGCTTCTGAGGCACAGTGGACTGGTTTGCCTTGGTGGAGTCAGGATGATAGGAAGTTATTGTCTCCTGTTCCATATCTCAGCGATGAGGAAAAGCCTTTGTTTGGTGGTTGGCTCAATAACTTAACCCAGGAAGCCAACAATTCAACATATGGAGGCAATCCTCAAACTGTGAACATGGTGGTGGGATTGCTAGGTGATTTTCAAAAAATCATGGGGCGAAGCGCTTCTGGCGATGATATTTTCGGCAAAGAACCTCAGTATTTTGGTGGGTCTTTAAATCGGGGAGTACTGAAAGGTCTAGATCGCCCTATTAAACTCAAGGAAATAGGTTCTGGGGATTCTTTTGTCAAGGTAATCAATAGTACTGGCAAAAACCCTGCTAAGCCTCTAATTCTGATTGATCCAACCATTGCGACATCATGGGGCATTGCACCACAAAATATTCGAGTACACAAAGATAAAACTTTGGCATCTTTAAATATCGAAGATTTGCGAGCTGGTCGGATTGCTGGCTGGGATGACGTGAAATGCATTGAGCCACATGATTTATTTCTATCAGAACTAACTTTTATTGATGTAGAGAATGCTCTGCCAGGTAGTCTTGCGATACAATCAAACCAGCCACTGCTTTTTAATAACAGGAAGATAACTCCTTTACTACCTTTAAATCCTCTGTTACTGGAATATTTTACTCCCGAAGATTTGATGGGGCGCATTCGCTTAACGCAGAATGGCCAGGTGATTCGGATTTCGATCAATTTGCCGTTAGCTGGGATGAACGGAGGTAAAGATAGTCTACCTGAAGAATACCAGTTGTTGCGTGAATATACATTGAATGAGCAAAATGCGATTGAAGATGTGCCTGTGTTGGAACTGTGGCCAAATCTGCGGATTCCAAATTGGCAAGACTATTATGCTTTCTATTTTGACGCTAACGATACATTCAAAATAAGTTTTGTTGATTCTCAAGATCCTCATACCTATAATGATCGCAATGGTGACTATATTATTACTCGTCTTAGCACTTTCCCAACCCATATTAATTGCCAGCGCCAAGGCAGCTCAGTAGGTTTTATTTTGCTCAGCACACCACCTGAAAGAAAATTATCTGATACTTGGAGTGTAGGTGTAGACTTTGGAACTTCTTTTACCAATGTGTATGTTAACCACAACGGTAAAATTGAGCCACTCAAACTAGAGGATTTACATCTTCAGGTAACTTTAGCCGATCTTGAAACTCGTAAACCAACACTATTTCAACATTTTATTCCTGATGTTTTTGAGCCTGTAGATAAGCCTTTACCCCTAGCTAGTGTTCTGACTCGTCTTGGAGAAACAGGTAATGAACGTAAAAAAGTTTTATATGATGGTCGGATTTTGGTACCAGATAGACTAAAGTTTAATCCTGAGTCTTCTTGGATTGAAACAGATTTAAAGTGGAAGGATCCTGGTAAATTAAATCGCTTATTTTTAGAGCAATTATGTTTGATGATTAGTGCTTTAGCCGCTAAGGCTGGAGTAGGTAGTGTTCAATGGTCAGTTTCCTATCCTTCTGCTTTTTCAAGAGCAGAAATTAATGCCTATGCTAAAACATGGAATGATTTGACTAAGGAACTGCAGAAGCGAACTGGAATGAAACATATTTGCCCAGAACCTGGTGAAAAATCTTTCCGCACTGAGAGTTTGGCCTTGGCTCAATACTTTGCTGATAAAGAGGAATGTAACTTGGTGCGTAGTGCATGTATTGATTTGGGTGGTGGAACTTCAGATATTTCTATTTGGCAATCCAATAACTTGATTCACCAATGTTCGATTCAGCTAGCTGGCCGTCACCTGCTTTCGCAGTTCTTGGAAAAGCGTCCTGTGCTAATTGCCCGTTGGTTTAAGCGTCCGACTGAGGAGTGGTTGGATCTAGCTGAGGATAAGTTTAAGGCCAAAATCGATTCATTACTGCGTCATGAAAGTGAACAATGGTTAGAAGATGTTCGACCTTCTCTAGAAGATGACCGTGATTTTCAAGGTTTGATTAGACTGATGGCGATCGGGACAGCAGGAATTTATTATTATGTTGGGCTGATTTTGGGTACTCTGAGTGATGAAGGTAAATACACAGAAGGGAAGATACCTTCTGTGTATATTGGTGGTAATGGCTCTCGTCTGTTGCACTGGTTAGATCACAGTGGAACTTTTACTCGACGATCAGGAATTAACGAATTGTTTCAACGAATGATAGCTGATGGTTCTGATCTGGCAGAAACTGGTGGTAGTGATACGCAAATCAGCAAGCGCCCCAAAGATGAGGCAGCCTATGGTTTGGTACTGGACAGAAGCAAATTGCAAGGTTTAGAACGTAAGAGTAAAGACCCATTAATTGCTGGGGAGAACTGCCGGATAAATGGCCAGAATGTGGACTTTAATCAGCGGATGAGTTCTAATGGTGATGATATTACGTTGATTGAAGCGCCTCCTCAACTTGATCGGTTGATGGACTTTATTAATTCTTTTAATGAAGGGATTAAAGATCTGGAAATTGAGGAGGAAATTAAGCCTTTTAGTCAATACAAAAAAGGATCTGGGCTAGATGAAGTTTATTCTAAAGAATTAATGAATAAGACATTAGATGAATTACGTAGCTCATTAATCAATATCAATAGTGTTGGTGATGGTGAAAAGATACGGTTAGAACCTCCTTTTGTTTTGGGCTTAAAAGCACTTATAAAAGTTTTGGCAAAAGAATGGGCTAGTTAAATACGAGTTTTCTAAATTATTATATGGCAAATCCAAGTAGTAAAAATAGTGAATTCTATCAGGGTGTTATGAAAAAATGTATTATTTGCAATAATCCTTTTAAAGATGAATCGCAAAAATGTGATTCATGTGGATGGTTGTTGGAGGTTACAAGTATTCATGATGGGAAATTTATACGTGAACTAATCAAATGGATAAGGCGGAAATTTATGGTTCTTCTAAAAGATGAAGAACAAATATCGCCACCAAATTACAGTACGGGAATAACCCAAGATTTAGAACCCATGCTTGAAGCCAGCGAATACTTATCCGATCATAATGGTCTGGATCCTAGTGACCTTTTGCATGATGTATTAAGTGAATACACTAAATTAATCGTAGTCTTACTTAAGAAAATATCTAGAAATTCTCCTGGTCAGGATATTTTAGATAGTAATGAATTTTTATACCGAGCATTACATGATTATAATAAAGTGAATCAAATATTGCTTAAGAGGATATCTGAAAAGTGCTCTGTTCAACAAACTAGTAAGGAGTTGTGTATTAGTCTATCATTGGGAGAGAAAAATATTGGCCTAGGAGTTAGCGATAAGCAAATCCAATACTCTGGTGCATCTGGAGTGTTAAGCTTATTTTCTATAATACCTGTCGTTTCAAAGCATACACAATTTTTAGACTCAAATAAATTTTCACATCTTAATTCAGTTATCACCCAATCTAGTATAGGTAAAATAACTGAAAGATTAGAGTTACTGAGAAATGGAGAGTTGGATCTCACAAACAGTGAAGGTTCTTTAGTTTCTGTTCCATCTAGTGCTGGTGTAATTAGTGAAGAATTAGAATTACTCAAGGAATATGAGTGCTATCAAAGGGGAGATTCAAGTTCTATACAGGATAAGGATAATGTGGTTTCTATTAGTGAAGAAACTTTTTCAAGGTTATATGATGGTGATGACTCTAAAATTATTTTTAAAATAAGTCAACAAGGTAATTATTTGATAATTTTAAGAGGAGCCTATCAATACCTATTACCTAAAAAAAAGAGAAGAATTACATCTCATATCCACAATACCACTAAGCACGTATATGATTGTGATGGATACAGTGAAGATTATGAATATTTTCGCCTTGCTAAGCCTGCTTTAGTAGAGAAAGAATCTGCTGATACTGACTTTTGGAAACTCAGTCGAAAAGGCACATTAAAATTTACGTGAACTTACTGATATGAAAAATCACCAACGTATTTTCCTTTATTTATTGAGCTTTTTATTAGCTGATTCCATTATTGTTTTTCGAATTGAAGCCTCTTTTGCCGAGTCTGCTGAGCCGGTAGGTTTAGAAAGAAAGAAACAGAAAGCTTCTTTGGAATCACGAAATATCTCGGTGAATAAAGCTGTAATTAGTAAAACAAATTACTCCCAAGATAGTGCCCAAGAAGAAATTTCTGCTAAGGAAGAAAATAACTTCTTACTATTAAGTTTAGTTGTTCATGCTATTGAAATATTAGGACTGTTTGCTCTTTCATCCTATCTATTCTTCTCATTAAACAAAAGGAACAGAAAAAACAAGACTGCTATAGATAAATTGTATAAGCAAGTCAAAATCCAGGAGCAAAAAATAGAAAATCTTTATAATCCTTCTAAAATATCAACTTCATCAGTTAATACTGAAGGAAATTTAGAATTATATTTAGGCGACAAGAAATTACAATATCCTCAACAATTCCCAGCAAAAGAGCTTTCCTCGGCGGTGAAAAGAAAAGCCTCAGCTAAAGAAATTCTGTCAGCAAAAGTCAATAATATTGAATCGAATTATTTCTTTTTAGATGTATATTATCAAAGTTTCGAAAGATTTAAAGATAAATACTCGCCAATTTTAGTTTCAGAAGATGCTGAGGGGTTTGGTAATCGCTGGTCCGGTAAGCAACAAGAGATTATTTTAAGTGAAAACCAGCGAGGCAATTACTGGATATTTAATGAGGCAAATATTACATACCTTATTCCTAAACCTCGGTTAAAGTTAAATGATAAAAATATGTATACAGCAGGTAGTCTCTTTGAATGCAATAGCTATACTCCTGATTATAATCATATTATAATTGCTCGCCCAGCAATTGTTTCATTCCAATTTGGATCTACCCAGAAATGGAAATTAGAAAAGAATGGAGTACTAGAGTTCACAT
>JAYSRP010000389.1:0-8514 GCA_043721015.1 Synechococcales cyanobacterium
ACCATGACTGTCTCTGATGTTTCATCTCGCGTAGTACAGCTCGCCCGCTGGATGGCAGCAGATTTTAGCAACCAGGCACAGGCTTGGGAAAACCCGCCATTTTTTGCCCATATTCGAGTAGCCATGCGCCCACTGTCGATCGAACTTCTCGATGGCATTAGCTTATTTCTCGAACAAGCCTACGATCTCGATCTCAGTCAGCCCTATCGAATGCGGGTGCTTAAGCTAGTTCCCAGAGATCACCTGGTTGAAATTGAGAATTACCTGGTCACAGATGAAGCCGAATTTTATGGAGCTGCTCGCCAGCCGGAAAAATTAGCCCAACTAACAGCCGATCGATTGACCAAGCTAGCAGGTTGCAGTCATTTGGTGGAATGGAAAGAAAATGGCTTCTATGGCTATGTCCAGCCCGGTAAATGCTGTATTGTCCATCGCAACGGCCAGGACACCTACTTAGCCAGCACCTTTGAAATTGATGCCGATCGATTTAGCAGCCTCGATCGAGGCTGTGACCTAGCAACCGATGCCAGAGTATGGGGTTCGGTTGCTGGCCCTTTTGAATTTGTCCGCACAGCCAGTTTTGCTGATGAAATAACCAATCCCACCACCGATCGCCAAAATCTGATACATTGAATCTCGATTCCCGATGCCCCACAAAGCATCTAGTGCAGTCTTTACAGGCAATATTTTGGCGATCTTGTATAGCCAACAACAGACAGGAATCAAGCTTGACTCCAACACATGTATTCAAAAAAGTCTTTGATATGAAAGTTCTGGTTATTGGTGGCGATGGTTACTGCGGATGGGCAACAGCCCTGTACCTATCAGAGCGCGGTTACGAGGTGGCTATTTTAGATAGCTTGGTGCGGCGACATTGGGATGCCGAACTTTGCATCCAAACCCTTACCCCGATCGCCCCCATTCAGCAGCGGATTGGTCGCTGGGAAGAACTCACCGGCAAGTCTTTGCCTTTATATATTGGCGATATCAACAATTACAGCTTTCTCAGCAACACTCTACAAGAATTTAAACCCGACTCGATCGTCCACTTTGGCGAACAGCGATCGGCTCCTTTTTCGATGATCGATCGAGAGCACGCCGTACTAACCCAAACTAATAATGTGATGGGCACCCTCAATCTGCTCTATGCCATCCACGAAATATTGCCTGACTGTCACTTAGTGAAGCTAGGCACTATGGGTGAATACGGCACGCCCAATATTGATATTGAAGAAGGCTACATCACGATCGAACACAATGGCCGCAAAGATACCCTGCCTTACCCCAAGCAGCCCGGTTCTTTCTATCACCTCAGCAAAGTCCATGACACTCACAATATTCATTTTGCCTGCAAAATCTGGGGCATCCGCGCTACTGATCTGAACCAAGGAGTGGTTTATGGCGTACTTACCGAGGAAACTGGCCGGGATGATTTACTGATTAATCGTCTAGATTATGATGGAATTTATGGTACGGCTTTAAATCGCTTTTGTATTCAGGCGGCGATCGGACACCCGTTAACGGTTTATGGCAACGGTAGCCAGACCCGCACTTTCCTAGATATTCGGGATACAGTGCGCTGCGTGGAATTGGCGATCGCTACTCCGGCTAAAAAAGGTGAGTTTCGAGTCTTCAACCAATTCACCGAACAGTTCAGCGTGAAAGATTTGGCTCTTAAGGTACAACAAGCTGCTGGTACTTTGGGTCTGAAGGTAGAGATCAACAATATTGAGAACCCTCGCGTTGAAGCAGAAGATCACTATTTCAATGCGAAAAATACTAACCTGTTAAATCTGGGGCTAGAGCCGCACTTTTTGTCAGATTCGTTGTTAGATTCGCTGCTAAACTTTGCGGTTAAGTATCAAAATAGAGTCGATCGATCTCAAATTTTGCCGAAGGTTTCTTGGAAGTAGTTTTTCAGGTTATGGTAAAAAACTTTGTATGAGCGATCGATTCTATGAACCGCTGGTTTAACACCGCTGGCCCTTGCCAACCAAAAATGCACTATATGTTGCCGTCAATGCCCCGGTTGCCACAGCTTGAAACTCTGATCGATCGAGCTGGATACTTTGTGTTGCACGCTCCTCGTCAGGTGGGTAAAACCACCGCCATGTTGACGATCGCCCAAGAATTAACTGCCCAAGGAAAATACACGGCGGTAATGGCCTCTTTGAGTTTCTGGCGGCAGTATGGGGAGCCGTTATTAAATAGTGCGGCTTACCATGAAATTGCGCCTCATTTGGTGCTGATGGCTTTTTTGCATCGAGTGGTAAATGGTTCGACAAGCTCACCACGGCGCGGCGGCGGTAGTTTAGAGCGAGAATATGCGATTGGTTCCGATCGGATGGATTTGTTTTTGCGTTATGGGGCGGTGCGATTGGGAATTGAGTTAAAAGTATGGCGGCAAACTCGTCCAGATCCTTTGACGGCAGGGTTGCAAAAGTTGGATGGTTATTTGGCACGGCTGGGTCTAGATTGGGGCTGGTTGGTAATTTTTGATCGGCGTAATGATTTGGTGGAAATAGCCGATCGAACTACAACGGAGATGGCGGTGACTGCGAACGGTCGATCGATTACTGTAATCCGTGGATAAGAATCTTAACAAACAAGGTGAATGACCCCGATAAAATCTTAATTATTGTAAATTTATTTGGAAGATATTTTTTTTCACGTTAGATTGAAGCCGACTCTTCATTTAAGATCATGATTATCTAGTTGAGAATCCATGGATCTCGATCGATCTCTCCACCAGATTGGGAATGATAGCGGGGAAGTTATCTCTGAAACCCCGTGTTGTCAATAGCCAAACTCCAGAAATACGTCATCTTAGCTGGGTGTGCCCTAGCCATGAGCCTCGGGATCCAAAGTTGCCAGCCCAAATACGAAGATCCGGGTGTAGCTCAGTATCACAACCCGCCGATTCCAGAGCAAATTGCAGAATCATTCCCCGACCTGCCAAATATAGCCGCCAATAATGCCACACCAGTAGCTGCGGCATTTAACACCCCTGCTCCGCCAGTTGCACCTAGTGCTATTCAATCGGCTCTTTCTGCTCCGACTCTCACACCCGCCGACAAAATTGTCTCTACCACCAAATTAGCCACAGTATTAGCCGGAACCTCAGCCCCTTCATCACCGCCTCTAGCTGCAAATACACCCACCAAAAAATCTTCAGCCAAAACAGAGAACAAAAAACAGATTGCTGTTAGTACCAAAACAGAGATCGGTAATCAAGCCAGCTACCGAGTAGCTGTAGCGATCCACAACCCGATCGCCGAGAAATATGAAGACATTGCCAAACGCACTGGCTACCTAGAGCAATACCCCGAAATCGGCTCCGCCGAAACTGTCGAATATCAAGGTCAACGCTTGCACAAAGATGCTGCCAGCGCCTTTGACAATATGCGCCAAGCCGCCAGCAAAGATAATGTCAAACTCCAGGTCATCTCTGGTTTTCGCGGCATCCGCGCTCAAGCCGATATTTTTGAAGGCAAAGGTGGTGGCTTGCAAGCGGCCGAATATTCTGCCCCACCTGGCCATAGCCAACATCATACGGGGCTGGCGATCGATATTAACACTTTAGAAACCAGCTTCCGCACCAGCAAAGCCTTCGCTTGGCTGAAAGAACATGGTGGTGAATATGGCTTTATGTTGCCCTATGGCAATATAAACGGTGATTTAGGCCCTAATAATGAGCCTTGGCATTGGGTTTATGTGGGCAAACCACCGGCCATGAAGTTAATGGCGGCTTTTTTGGGGCGTGCTCGCCTAGCCAACTATGATCCATTGGGGGGCAACAATCAGCTCGAAGTTATCTATAAATCTCAGACGATCGATCGTACTACTAAAATCAGCTAGCTGCCAGTCAGCACTAAATTATCGCGGTGAACCACGGTTTCTTCGCTGATATAGCCCAGGATCTGTGCGATTTGATTGGATTGCTGTCCACCAATTTTGTGTAGCTCTGCACTGCTGTAATTCACCAGCCCGATCGCCACCTCTAAGCCAGCACCATTACAAAGTTGTACCACCTCTGACTCGTTAAAGTCCCCCACTACCTGGGTAATCCCGGCTGGCAACAAAGACTTACCCTGATGAACGATCACCCTCACCGCCCCATCATCTAACCAAATTTGGCCCGTGGGCACCGTGCCATGAGCCAGCCAGCGCTTGCGAGCACTTTCGATTTTGGGCTGAGGTAAAAAGATAGTGCCGATTGACTCCCCGGCCAAGATCTTCGCCATGCTTTGAGGCCGATTGCCGTTGGTAATTACTGTAGTCACGCCAGCACTAGTAGCAATCTTGGCCGCCGCAATTTTAGTCACCATCCCACCCGTGCCCCACTGAGAACCCGCACTGTCAGTATCTACTTCCAGATCTAGCAAAGACTTAACTACTTCGATCGGCTGGGCATCTGGACAAGATCGCGGATCGGCAGAATACAGCCGGTCTACATCGGTTAACAAAAATAGCCACTTGGCTTCCACCAAACTGGCTACTCTGGCCGACAGAGTATCATTGTCACCAAATTTCAGCTCATCCACCGCCACCGTATCGTTCTCGTTAATAATCGGCACTGCCCCTAAATTCACCAGCTCTTGTAGAGTATTGAAAATATTTTTATAGCTCTGGCGATTATCTAAATCGCCCCGAGTCAACAGCACCTGCGCTACCACCAAACCATACTGACCAAAAAAATCATCATAGATGCCCATAATCCGCCCCTGCCCCACCGCTGCTGCCGCTTGTTTCAGAGCAATTTGGCTGGGGCGAGTGGTCATTCCTAAGCGGGCACAGCCTACCCCCACCGCCCCAGAGGAAACCAACATAGTGCCATAGCCCTGTTTTCTTAAATCCATGATCGACTCCACCAAAGCAGCGATCGCCCCCAGGGCAATTTGACCATCAGGGCGAGTGAGGCTAGAAGTCCCAACTTTAATTACAACTAAGGGCGACATAAGGCTGGATGAATGCAGAGCTTGGCCATATTAACGCAGATGGAGCTGCGATCCAATCTAGATTAAGCAATACTAAGAAATATGAAGGGTCTGAGTAGAAATACTGCAAATTGCCATACAACTTGAAACATGCGATCCCCAAAATAGATAGCCAGCTCCGGAAGGGGCTGGCTATCTGCTTTTTAGAATTGCTTCTATTATGTTTAAGACCTTTATAAAGCCGGTCTCATTTGAATATGAATTTATACTCGCAGATGATCCCCGACTCTCTCGGTTTCTTAACAATTTATTTATATTTCTGTTAATAATGTTTAGTGAACTTATGTGAAGAAAGAATTATTGCGACTCAGGGGTGATCCCAGCATGATTGGTGGCCAATAGAGACACACCGCTAAATTTAGCCAAGCCAAACTCGACCCGCCGCAGTAAATGAAAGCCGGAAGTAGAAGCTGTGGCGCTGATTGGCTGCGCCAGAATTGTCAACAAACCCAGACGGTTGCCGCCCAACACGTCAGTAAATACTCGATCGCCGACCATTGCCACTTGGCTATAGGGCAAACCCATCTCATTGACGGCTATCCGCAGTTTGCGCACCGAGGGCTTGGCTGCTGACATAATAAAGGGCAAATCTAAACTTTGGGCGATCGTCGAAATTCTTTGCTTTTGAGGATTATTTGTCACCAGCCAAATTTGGCATTCTTGGCGGATCTCGGCTAGCCAGGTGACTAACTGCTCCGAAACCTCGGTGGTTTTCACCGGGACGATCGTGTCATCAATATCTAGTACTAAGCCCTTCAGACCATAATGGCGAATTAAAGCGGGCGTTAGACAGAATACTGTTCCCCCCAACACTACATTCGGCTGTAATAATTTCATACTGGTTTTTTCACGGCCTTTTGAACACCAGCCCGAATCTCGCGGGTGGCTTTTTCATGCTCGGCATTGGTGCGACTAAAAACGTGAGTGCCGTCATACTTAGCCACAAAAAATATCATCTCAGTGACATCTGGATTCAGCACAGCTTTCAGGCTGCCGAGGCCGGGGCTGGCGATCGGTCCCGGTGGAATGCCAGGAGTGGTGTAAGTGTTGTAGGGGTGAGGCTTGCGCACTTCCGAAAAATATAGCGGACGAGTAGGAGTCTGTTTAATCCCAAAAGCATATTCCACAGTAGGGTCAGATTCTAACTTAATGCCCTTAGCTAAACGGTTGATAAACACTCCAGCAATTTGGTTGCGCTCTTTGGGCATCACCGCTTCTTTTTCTACTACGCTACTAAGGCTGACCCATTGCAGTAAAGAAAATTTGGATTTGGCACCTTCAGCCTTGTAAACTGGCAAAGCATCTTTCTCAAACTGCTTCAGCATCTGGTTCACAATTTTTTCAGCAGAAATCCCTTCTTTAGGAATGCTGTAAGTGTTAGGGAAAACAAACCCTTCTAGATCTTTGATTCCTTCTGGCAGCCAAGGAAACTTATCACGGGGAATTTTTTTAGTTTCGGCAATGAAAGCCCCAGCCGGAAAAAAGCCTTTGCTAGATAGACTGGCATCCATTTTTTTGATATTAGAACCTTCCGGGATAGTGAAATTCACTTCAGTTACCCGGCCACTCCAGAGCTTGGCGGCAATATCGGGAAGGGGTTTACCGGCAGATAGCTGGTAGCTACCCATTTTAGGGCCACCCGTCTGACGGGAAAACACCGAAGTCCACAGCTTCCAGGCCATCTCGGACTTGATGATTTTTTGCTCTACCAGCTTTTTACCAACGGCGTTAGTTGAAGTGCCCGAAGGAACTTCAAACTGCACTTCTGGAATATCGGCAGCCGCAACGGGCGCAATTTCACCGCTCCACCAACCATTAAAACCCAGTAGTCCAATCAGCGCTGCCGCTCCGCTACCACCGGCAATTTTTGCCCATCCAGGCAGTTTAGAGAAATTCTTCATAAGCTAAAAAGTAAAGTTCACATGATCCTTTTAGATAAGGGGAGATAAGGGTTCATTGAGTTTATTGTTGCGCCTCATCCAACAGCATGTCTTCCAACAATGGACCGATCTTTTCTGATTCTTCACCAGAAATCAGCATAACCATGCCCCGATCGTCTTGTCTACCAAAGAACAGCAAAGGATCTACTGGAGTACAAATGGCGTATTCTTGCTCTTCATTATAAAAGCGCGCCAAGATCTGAAATTCTTCTGGAGACATTTCTGGATCTTCGCTATCTAACTCAATGGTCAAAATATCATCTGGATCCAAGGGCGGTAGTTCGCCTTCGGCAGTCATGATGTACCCCGTATGCTTCAGGGTCAAATTTTGCTCGGCCAGCACCGCGCTGGCATCCGGAAAGACTTTGGCAATATCAGCTTCATCCTCTAATGCTGTTAATTCAGCATCACTTTCTTCGCCTTCTTCCTCTTCATCATTCCAAGCAAAAATCTCGATCGGGTTATCCACCGGCAGCAGTAGCAGGTAGGTCTTATCTTCTAAGTCCAAATATCTCTCCACATAGCAGCCTAATTTGCGGCCAGTATCATCGGTGATCTCCACGACTTCTGTGGGTTCATTCTCTTCTAAATAGGGCGATTCAGCCATGATAAAACTCGACTAACTACAGAATGGATCAACGAAAACTCAGCCGCTGCGGTCGCAATAGCCAGCAACAAGAATACCATATTGCCAATACCTATCCACCATAGAGCTTTAGATTTGGTTGATTTACTTGATCCATTTTGGTTAAGTCCAATCTTCTTGGGGGTTAAATTTGCTTTTAACTTGATAAATTCGCTCACTCTGATGTATGTCACGGGTTTTGGCAAACAGCTCGGCTTCGGTTAGGTTCCAGCGGTGCAAGATTTGATCTAAAGTTTCTTTGATTTCGATCGCTCCCGGAAAGCCTTCGTACCGAATTCGCAGTCTGGCCAGCTCAGCCAGTGCTAAGGGGTCGCTAACATCACTTTGAGCTATAAGGTTTAAAGCCTCTCGATCGCGTCTTTCTTGAGGGTGTTTCTGGAGGGTGGGTTCTTTGCTCATGTTTTTTGGGGTACGAAAAAGCAGGAGGGTAAGCTCCTGCCTTAAAGTTTAGTCTTCGATTCGGTTTCAAAGACAATTTTTCAATCTACTGTCCACCGTTCCAGTTCACGGAAAATCCATCCAACACCAGTGAGGAGTTGTAGATTTGTAAAATAATCAGCAAAAATACCAAAAACAAGACCATGAATACGCCCATGACCGGAGTGGTGCCCCAACCTGGAACTACTTTGCCGTATTCGGAGTTCAATGGTCTGAGAATGTCACCTAGCTTAGTCCGCTGTCCCATAATTCACCAAAAATAGAGTGTAATAAAGTGTGCTTTAAGATTTCGCAATATGCAGGAGATTTTAGCATATCTGTTACCTGGGGGTAACATGGCTCAAGTCTCTTTGGCTCCAAGATATTTGGTCTAGCTAGTTTGAACCGATCGGATCGTCTAGGATGTTAGCAGGATCAATTTTCGCCACACATCTGTCTTGAGGTTTATGTCTTACAGTGACTTCACGATCGAAAAAGTCAATCAAGATTTTCA
>JAYSRP010000390.1:0-23000 GCA_043721015.1 Synechococcales cyanobacterium
CGCCGCGATGCGGTGCGGGCAAAGCTACAAGAAGCCGGAATAATCTCGATGATTTACTATCCTTTGCCCCTGCATTTGCAAGAGGTTTACAAAGACTTAGGCTATAAACCAGGAGACTTCCCCGTTACCGAAGAAGTCTCTCATCAGGTCTTGTCGATTCCGATGTTCCCAGAAATTACTGCTAAAGAACAAGAGCGAGTAGCCTATGCTCTTAAAGCAGCCCTGGCATCGCTGTAAGTAGACGCAGTCAAAGCATCCATTAAGCTGCGCACAGTAGCAATCATCGCCAGCTCATCATTGAGCTTATTGATGGCGCTACCAACCCCAACACCGGCTGCTCCAGCCGCGATCGCCAGGGGTGCAGTAATGTTAGAAATCCCTGAGGCACAGAGTACCGGTACGCTAACTGCCCGCGCAATTTCGATCGTCGCGGCCAAAGTAGGCGCAGCTTTTTCGATTAAGCCCCAAGTACCCGCATGTGAAGGATTAGCACTAGTGCCACCTTCTGTCTGAATAATGTCAGCACCCAAAGATACCAAAGTTTGAGCCAGCTCTACCTGTTGATCTAGCGCCAAAATATGGGGCACGGTCACCGAAAGCAAAGTGTTTGGCAACAGCCTGCGAGTGGCCTGAGTTAAGGCGATCACCTCAGCAGCTTCGAACTTAATGCCCTGGGCATAGAAGCTATCGAAGTTACCAATTTCGACTAAATCAGCACCAGCAGCCACTGCTGCCGCCAACAGCTCCGCATCAACAGCCGAGGCACAAATGGGCAGGCTGGTAAGCTGTTTAGCCATCTTCACTAACTGTGGGCTGGCTGCAATATCGATGAATGTGGCATTACCCCGATCGGCAGCTTTGACCACTGCTGCTACTCGTCCGGCATCGAAGTTATTTAAGCCACTAATTACTTTCAAAGCCCGACGCTGAGAAAAAGCCGCCTGTAAAGAATCAAGATTAGACATGAGCTATTGCTCCAGAGTGATTTGAATCAGTATTTTAGCCGAATTCAACCCTTCCATCATGATCCGTCTGGCATTTGATGGAAAATGTAAAAGCGTGTGATCTGCCAAATTGACGATTTTGTGTACTGGTAACTGCCAATTTGCAGTTTATCCAGGTTTTTCTTAGTTTTCATGGGTATATCTCTATGTCCAGCTCTATTCCTACCCAACCATTGGCGGGCAGTTCGATCCCCATCTCAGACAGTACCGAGTTCTCGATCCAAAGCGGTGACTTAGCTGATGATGAAGGGCTGTTAGCAAATCGGTATCAGATTTTTAAAATTCTGGGCAGAGGTGGCTTTGCCATTACGTACTTAGCGCGCAATGTCTATTTACCTGGCCAGCCACTGTGTGTAATTAAGCACCTGGTGCCTAAGTTTACTAATCCGGCGCTATTGACGATCGCCAAGTGGCGTTTTTATGTAGAAGCCCGCACTCTCAGCCATTTGGGCAGCCATAGCCAAATCCCTTTACTAATTGATTATTTTCGCAAAGATGGCGAAATGTATTTGGTGCAGGAATATATTCCTGGTGATACTCTTTTTGAGGCCATTCGTTCGCAGACAGTCAAAACCGAGGCCGAAGTTCAAGATTTTTTGGTGGAAATGCTTCACTTGCTCACCTATGTCCATAGCTGCCGGTTAATTCATCGAGATATTAAACCCCAAAATATTATTCATTGCTCTACCGATAATCGACTAGTACTTATTGACTTTGGTGCAGTGGCCGATCGGGAAGGCTCTCATCAAGACGATAAACGCTTGACCATTAAGGCGATCGGCACTCCTGGCTATGCTCCACCAGAGCAGATTTCGGGGCAGCCAGTATATGCCAGCGATATCTACGCTTTAGGAATGACCTGCATTTTTCTGCTCACTGGCAAAGAACCCATCTATTTTGCTGTAGATCCGCGCACCTGTGAAGTTCGCTGGCGATCGGGAGTACAGATCAGTGATGATTTAGCCGATATTATCGACAAAATGATTCGGATATCTTTAATCGATCGCTATCAGTCAGCAGTGCAAGTATTGCAGGCGATCGACAGTCGGCAACTGCGCACCAAACTACGCCGCTATATGGATAGCAAATACACCCAAGGCATGAGTGATAGTCAAGCCATTGCCAATGATGTGAACTTACCACCTGCCGTGCAATGGGCGATGCGGATGGCCAGCCAGCAAGAATGAGTTAGAATCGACGAAATCTTGCCATCGCTCAAGTTTGACCTCAGGTTTAACTGAGTAAGTCAACGGCTTCTGCTGTAGATGCTAAAATCGACCCAAAGAACGTCACACAAAAAATTGCCGTGCAAGTAACTTTTCTCGGGACATCTTCTGGAGTGCCCACCCGAGGGCGCAATGTTTCTAGCTTGGCGCTCAACCTACCTCAGCGAGCAGAGGTTTGGCTATTTGACTGCGGCGAAGCCACCCAGCACCAAATTCTGCGCTGTGATGTAAAAATTGGCCAAATTCGGCGGATTTTTGTCACTCATTTACACGGCGATCATATCTTTGGCCTAATGGGCTTGTTGGCAACCTATGGCATGGCCGGAAACCCCGATCGAATTGATATTTATGGCCCATCTGGACTATCGGAGTATCTGAATGCTAGCCAAAAATATTCTTACACTCATTTCAACTACCCGATCAAAGTTCACACCATCCAAGAAGGAATTGTGTATGAAGAAGCTGGTTTTAAGGTGAGCTGCATTCCACTTAAACATAAAGTTCCTGCTTTTGGCTACCGGGTAGCAGAAGCTGATCGGCCTGGCAAATTTGATGTGGCCACAGCGACAGCTTTGGGAGTTCCTGCTGGGCCAATGTTTGGTCAGCTCAAAAATGGCCAAACTGTCACTTTGCCCGATGGTCGGCAAATCAACGGCCAAGATCTCTGTGGGGCTACTGAAAAAGGAAGAGTGGTAGTGTACTGCACCGATACAGTATTTTGTGAAAACTCGATCACCCTAGCTCAAGGAGCGGACTTGCTGATCCACGAATCGACTTTTGCCCACGAAGATTCTCAGATGGCCTTCGATCGACTGCATTCTACTTGTACCATGGCGGCACAGGTGGCTTTGAGTGCCCAGGTAAAGCAGTTGGTACTTACCCACTTTAGTCCCCGCTATGCTCCCGGCAATCCGATCGGCTTGGAAGATTTACTAGAGGCAGCCCGCGCAATTTTTCCCAACACCGAGTTAGCTCAAGATTTTTCTACTCACACTGTAGCTCGCCACTATCAAACTAATAGTCATGCTGTAAGTTAGATCACAGACTATTTAATAATGGCTTAACCATAAGTATTCTAGTCCTAAATTTACTTAATATGGCGTATGCTTTTTAGGCTTTCTAGCGCTATCTGTAAGTAAATTGGCTGAGGCCAGTAATAATCAGTTACTTTTACTCAAAGTCTTACACAGCAAAGATTTCAAGCTGTTGCTTTTACTAGTTCGGAAAATACTTTTCGTTTTGACTGGTATAAAATTAGGGTGTGAGATATTATTTGTTTGGCTGTTGATTTTCGCCAAAAACTGCCAAAGAATTAGCGGTGCATCGTAACTTAATAAGCTTTTTAAACTCATAGGATTGAATCAAACCGATGACTAATAATGTAAATTACTCCTTTACGAATTCTTACTACGGGTCTAGCAGTAAAAACGGGAAGAAAAAGAAATCAAATAAAGGCTCTGGTAAAAACAATTTTCCTACCCCGATCCCCGTTCCCTTACCCAGACCAACTCCAGTACCTACTCCAACTCCAGTACCCACTCCAACTCCAGTACCTACCGGCGCAACCGAAGGAAATGATACTCTCAATGGCACCAATGGTAACGACACCATTCGGGGATTGGGCGGAGACGATCAAATTTTTGGTTTAGAAGGCAATGACGAGTTGTTTGGCGATGCTGGCAACGACTTTATCGACGGCGGCACTGGTAATGACACCCTTTTTGGTGGTACTGGTAACGATATTCTGGTTGGCAATGATGGCAACGACCGATTATTTGGTGAAGACGGCAACGATTCACTCTACGGTGGCAATGAAAATGACTTTATCGATGGCGGCGCTAACGAAGATCTAATCTTTGGCGGTAATGGCAACGATACTTTAGTTGGCAATGATGGCAACGACGTCATCTTTGGTCAAGAAGGAAATGACTCTGTTTATGGCGGCAACGGCAATGATTCACTAGATGGTGGCAACGGTAACGATCTACTCTTTGGTGGTGATGGTTCCGACACAGTTGTTGGCAATGATGGTCAAGATACTATCTTTGGTGAAGATGGCAACGACTTCCTTTACGGCGGCAATGATAACGACTCGATTGAAGCTGGCAATGGCGATGACTTCGCCCATGGTGGCAACGGTAACGACACTATTGTTGGTGGTAATGGCCAAGACCGGTTGTTTGGTGAAGATGGCAATGATGCTATCTTCGGTGGCAACGACAATGACCTCATTGGCGGTGATGCTGGCGATGACACCCTTTACGGTGGAGCCGGGGATGATACTGTCTATGGTGGCAGTGGCAACGACCTGATATTTGGTGAAGACGGCAACGACGTGCTTTATGGCGGTGGCGATAACGATACGATCGAAGGTGGCAACGGTGATGACTCGATTTTTGCTGAAGACGGCAATGATCTCTTGCAGGGTAACGCAGGTAACGATACCTTAGTTGGCGGCAATGGTGATGACTTCTTAGTTGGTGGCACCGGGAATGATGTCCTTACCGGTGGTGCTGGTCGTGATACCTTTGCCTTTAGCTCTGGTGGCTTAGCCTTTAGCGCAGCCGGTTTAGGAGTAGATAATCTGACCGACTTCAATAATGCCGAAGACTCTATTGCCCTGAGCAAAGGTACTTTTGGCGCATTACAAAGTTCTGCTGGCAACGGCTTTAACGTGAGCACCGATTTTGCGATCGTTACTAGCGATGCCGATGCAGCCGAATCTCGGGCGTTCATTGTTTATAACTCCAGCAATGGCTCACTGTTCTACAACGAGAACTGCGATGGTCATGGCTTGGGCAATGGCGGTCAATTTGCCTCTGTTACTCCCGGCACTGCAATCACTGCTAACTCCTTTAAAATTACTGGCTAGTTTTGACTAAGATTTAAAAAAGCCCCCAGTTAAGGGGGCTTTTTTAAGCTTTGTTAGATACCAAAAGCTGATTGCGACTCACGTAAAGCAAGATAGAACCCTGAATCAGCACATTCACCACTTCCCCAATCAACAAAGAATAAGCTGCGCCAATCGCCGACATCCGAGGCACTAAAATTGCCAGCAATGCAGCAATAAACAGCAAATTCCACACCGATACATAGGTAATCCAGCGATAGTGGCCGTAGGCTTGAATCATGCAGGTGAGACTGGCACTAGGAGTCCGAAAAATAATGGCAGCGGCCAAAACTCGTAAGATCGGAATCGAATTTTGATACTGGGGCAGAAATACTTGAATTAGAGGCGGAGCCACTAATAACAAAAATCCACAAATCACCAAGCCATAGGTCAAAATCATCGACCCATATTTCACAATAAATTTATTGGCTTCTTTAAATTTCTGCTGATCTAAAATCGCCGATAAATGGCTGTAAGCCGTAATGGCAAAAGCCGAAGTCACCAGTTGAAATGGCTCAGTGCAGCGGAAAGCCACCCCATATTCCCCGACGATCGATTTATCAAAAAACTTCCCTAACACAATCACATCTAGACGGGTGTAGATCGCCACAATAATAATAGAAATAGCGATGGGCAGCCCCTGGCGCAGCAAAGCCCACACATCTGTCTGATCGATTTGATTCAACTTCAACCGCACATTCTTACGGAAATACAGATACAAAATCAAGGCATTCACTGCTTCGGCAGCAGGCAAAATCGCTACCCCCAACAAAGCACTGGGATATAGTTTTAATACCAAAGCCACCAAGGCTAATGCCACCAAGTTATTAGTAATAATCGGCCATAGAATTTCGGGGATTCTTAACCTGGCCTGAAAATAATTAATCGAAAAATTACTGAAGGAAGTAGTAATTAACAACAGTCCTGCCACTATTCCAATCAGAGCATTTGGCAAAGTTTCTACCGCCAAAAAGTAAGCAGACAAACCGGCGTACACCAGCAAGCAACAGACAAACTTAGTATGGGCAACCGTCCCAGCAAACTTACTCAACCGCTGTGGCTCAGAGGCGATCGCATATTCTTTTAAAGACAGAGTATCGGTGCCAAAGTCGGCTACTACTTTGCCAATTTCGGCCAAAGCTACAGCTACCGACACCATGCCAAACTCTTGGCTATTGGTGAGTTTGGCAATCACAAACAGCGCCGCAATCCGGGTAAATATGGTAGTACCTCGCAATAGCAGCACCGCGATGCTATTGGAAAAAATATTATTGCGAAAGATTTTTTGCATGAAAACAGCGTTAGAAAGCAAGATTAGACCTTGCCCCATTGTATGTGATAGAAACAGTCGATCGACCACTGCCATCCGGCTGAATCATGAAAAATTCACTAATCACTTCATCAAACACATCGGCTAACAAAGGTTATCAAACAACTGAGCTGTTGCGGTTCAAGATCAGAAATAAGCTAGAATCAGGAAAGTTATGGGGTATAGAAATTATGTATCAAAATAATCCTGTCAGTACATTGCCTACTATGTATGACCTGCCCAGTGAAGATTCGGAGGAAATGGGTTTGCCTGATGAGTTTCATGATACTCAGCCTGATTTATTGAAAGAAACTTGTCGGCCTGCTGTTGACGACTTTTTTATGGGGGCTGATCTCAATCTTTACTATGATGTTGAGCATACTGGCTGGTATAAACGCCCAGATTATTTTTTGGCGATCGGGGTGCCAGCTAGTACATCTCCAGAAGATAGGAGACAGAGTTATGTAGTGTGGCAAGAAGGGGTGAATCCTTTTTTAATGGTGGAGTTATTGTCGCCAGGAACAGAGGCCGAAGATTTGGGGCAAACTTTGCGGGTTGTGGGTAAGCCGCCCACTAAGTGGCAGGTGTATGAGCAGGTTCTACAGGTGCCTTACTATGCGGTGTTTGATGAATTTTCTGGTCGGTTTCGGATGTTTTGTTTGCAGGGTGGTCAGTATGTAGAGGCTAAAATTAGTGGTCAGGGTTTTTGGCTGCCAGAGATTGAGTTGGGGCTGGGTATTTGGTCTGGGCTTTATCAGGGAGGTAGGGGTCAATGGTTGCGCTGGTACGATCGAGCAGGTAACTGGATACCAACTCTTGAAGAGGAGAAGTTGATAGCTCGGCAAGAGGCGCAGCGGGCTAATGAGTTAGCTGAACAGGAGCGACAAAGAGCTGATCTACAGCAACAGAGAGCTGAAAGTGCTGAACAGCGGGCTGAACAATTGGTTGCTAGGTTGCGAGAGTTAGGTATTGATGTTGAATGACCGCTCTGAGTTTTAAAATTAATGGTCATTTGTTAGAAGGAATGATCTAGCAAATGCCCCGTAGGGTGGGCAGTGCCCACCAGCTAGAGATTGTAGCTGGTGTTTGGGATTCGATCACCTTCAGTATCAAGGAAATCGATCAAGTTTCTGGCTCCCAAAAATTTTTTATTTTCGAGGCATTCCCAGCAGGTCTAAAAGACCTTGGTTGAGGGTTCTTTGTAACCAGTCATCTGGGGAGTTTGCTTGGCTAGCTGGCGCGGCATTTAGTGAATTGACTGGTGCTTGATTAGGGTTGATTTTCTGTTGGAGCTTAGAGATATTATAAAATACCAATGACTTGTTTAAAATGTCACCTTTTTGGCTATATATTTCTTCGGCTTTTTTGTAGTAGCTCAGGGATTCTTGGAGTTCTCCTGATTCTTCTTTGATGATGGCGATTCCTAAGTATATGTTGACGTTGGTAGATTTGAGACTCAGGGCACGATTGAAGTCGGCGAGTGCACCTGGTTTGTCGTTGAGGGCATATTTTAAGCTGCCGCGATTGATGTAGGAGGCGGGTTCGCTGGAGTTGAGGCTGATAGATTTGTTGAGATCTGCAAGTGCGCCTTGTTTGTCACCCGATCGAAATTTAGCAGTGCCCAAACTGGCATAAACTCCAGAAAGCTTATTTGGGTCACCTCCTCTACCAGTATGAGTTTCAATGGCTTTATTACAATTCTGTAAAGCTTCTTTGATATTTCCGACAGCACCATTAGCACCACATCTACCCATCAAAACAATGAGCCTATTGCTATTATTATTGATTTTGCTGGCTCGGTTAAAGTCATCTAAGGCACCTTTGCCATCACTAAGGGCTAGCTTGGCGAAGCCACGGTTTTCTAGGGCAATGAAGTTTTCTGGGTTGATAGAAATAGCTTTATTGTAGTCATTCATAGCACCTGATTGATCTTCTAGTGCAAATTTTGTAGAAGCTCTCAGCAGATAGGAACCATCATATTCAGGATCAATAGAAATTGCCTTGTTGAAGTCTAGAAGAGCTTGACTGTTATTCTTGAGTTGTGAATATAGCCAGCCACGTAAAATGTAAGCCTGTGTATAATTTGGCTGTAGTTTGATGGCCTGATTGACAAGCTTGATGGCTTCTTTTTTTTCGGATTCGATTTTTGTTTTTGAATCCAGTCGGAGTGATTTGTTATAGGCTAGAACCATGAATTCGTCTGCTGTTGAGGCTTTGAACTGCTTGTTATCAATGGTAATAGTGGCTGCATAAGGGGGAAGGGTTACTCTATTTGCCGGAATTCCTCTGTTGATGCCGAGTTTTTCACCTATTCTATAATCATCATTAGTGTCAGTGCCTTTTTTGAATTTATCGCCGTTTCCATGAATTGCAACTACTTGTCCCTGACTGTTAAATACTCCGCTGCCGCTCATTCCTGGTAAAGTAAGGGCATCATAAAGCATGGTGTATCCGCCGTTGTCATCGATTACACGATTTTTTACGTTGGCGATCAGTTTTCCTTTGCTGAATCTTAGTTTTGATTGATCACCGGAAAAGCCAGCGGTATAGATGGTTTCTTGGTTGATTGTTTTTGATGAGTCTGTAAACTGGGCTAGAGGGTAACTTTTGGAGCTGCGAAATTTGATCGTAGCCAAATCCAGGGTGTTATATATTCTTTTGGCTGATCCATAGATCATTTGATATCGGCTGTAGTCTGGGGTGGTGATTACGTAGCTAGCGGAGTTGATCGAACAACCGGTTCCTACTGCTTCTCCACAGGCAACATGAGCATTGGTAACTATCGTATATATGTCACCTTGCTTTTGATAAATTACTCCAGATCCATTTTCTCTTTTACCATCTGAATTGTTGTATTCAATGTTTACTGTCACCGTTGTGGCAATTTGTTTGACTTCTGCTGAAGTTTTGGCAAAAGCAATGCTCGGGAATGATCCTAAAGCCAGAGTATAGATACCGAATACAGTCAGTGAACAAGCAGTATTATAAAGCATATGTTTTCCTTGAAGATTAAATATTTATTATTTCAATATCTATGACCAAGTTAGAGGATTAGCAGTAGTCGTAGCTTGATTGTAAGTCAATCGAAATTATTTTCTGTTGGCTATTAGTCTTAAATCTTAAGATACCTGGTCGATTTGTTTTCCGTTTTCCTTGCCACTCCCCTCCATGATTTTTAGTATCTGTGAAATATAGAGTTTTTTTGCTTTGGAGATGTTGTCACCAACCTTAGTATCTTTTTCAGTAGCCCATTTCCGTGTTTTAGTTTCAATTATAATAACATAAAAATTATTTTTAGCAGCCTATCGAGGAGAAACAAAAAAACTATTATCTAGAACCATTTGGTATTCCAGTTTATGTTCTTGACGTGCTACCAGCAGAGAGATGCCATCTGAAGTGAATATCTTGAGTTCTATCTGGAAAAGACAATACGCTTTTTATTGCTGCCGCATAATCAACCAAAGCCCCAGAGAAATCATCAAACTTTGTATGCTTTAGTACACCACGGTTAAAGTAAGCATCTGCATATTGATAATCTAATTCGATTGCCTTGTTATAGTCAGATAAAGCTCCTGACTTATCATCCAGCTTCATCTGCTTTAAAATAGCCCGATTGTAGTAAGCTAAAGAATTCTCGGGATACAGCTTAATGATTCCGTTGTAATTAATTAAATCTTGCTGTAAGTCGTTGAGACTATTTTTTCTTAAATTACTTTTTTCAATGTAAATATGGGTATTTTGGGTATCTAGTTGAATTACTTTGTTGTAGTCATCTAGTGCCCCTGATACATCATTAAGGTTGTACTCTCTTAAAACACCACGACTATAAAAAGCATTGGCAAGTTCGGAATTTAGATTGGTTAATGACTTATTATCAAGTTGGTTAATGTTTATTTGTTGTTTGTAAACTTCAGCAAGATTATATTGAGTTTCTGATAATACTGTAAACAAAGCATTCTTACCATAAAAATCTAAAACTGACTCATAGTACTTAGCCGACAACTCTAAATTTTTTATTTTATCTCCAAAGAATCTTTCTTGATAAGAATTAGCAAGATTGTTTTGATTTATCGCCCATATTGTAGGAAAAACACTTGGACTATAAAACTCTAATACATACTTGAAGAAATCTATTAAAATTTCCTGTGCTGGTATGTAGTAATCAATTGATAATTCTATATTCTCATTTTTTTGCCCTCTAACTCTTTCTTGATAAGCAACAGCTAAATTATTGTGAGCTTCTGCTAATTCCAAATCAGATTTTTTGCTATGATAAGCATCTAACACAAATTTATAGCATTCGATAGAGAACTCTAAATTTTCAGCTTTATCACCTCTGATTTTTTCTTTGTAAGCAACCGCCAAACTGTTCTGAATTCCTATCCATTTGTCACGATCAAGACTATTTTGAAACACTCGACTAGCTAAGCTATAGCACTTGATAGACAGCTCTATTTGTATAGCTTTATTGCCTGCTGTTAACTTTCTAAAGGTATCACCTAGTATAATGAGAGCCTGAGAAATAATCTTTTGTTCACTCTCCTTCTTTCTTGAAAAATCTACTCTAGCCCAATCTTTCAAGATATCAAGCATTTCATCATCTAACAATGCTAAATTTTGTTGTATTAGTGAATATGCTATTTGTGAATCATTACTGTTACTTGTTGTTGACTGTATTATTTTCATCAAAAATTGAAATTTTTGTTCCGCTCCTTTTTGTGCCATTTTCTTTCTCTCTAAAATCACAAATTTCAATTATATTTGTATATCATCTTTTTAGCCGCTTAGCACGTTGCAGGTTTGTTATATGCTGCCCTAACCTCACTAATTCTCCGAACCATAGAACCAAAGAAGTACAGGAGATAATTATTATCCAGTCCATTAGGGAGATTGGCACTGTCCTGAAAATACTTCCTCCAAATTGAATTATTAAAATTTGTCCGATTAAAATCAATGCGGCAATCAATAAGAATCCAGGGTTTTTACCTAGACCTTTTAGAGCAGACTGATCTAAGCCTAAGCAGCGTGCATTAAATAAATTCCAGAACTGAAGCATTACAAAAAAAGCAAAGAATTTAGAAAGTTCATAAGGTGTTATTCCTCCACTGTTCCGAGCCTGAATTAATAAACTAATCAAGATTAGAAGAAAGAGTGTTCCAGTAATGAAAATGTTTTTTGCCATCGATTTTGTCACAATGAAAGCATTTGGCTTTCTCGGTGGACATTGCATTACTTTCCAATGTGGCGGTTCTGTCGCCAGTGCCAACGCGGCAAATGTATCCATAATAAGGTTAACCCATAGCATTTGGGTTACTGTCAATGGTAGCGCAATCCCAATAAATGGGCCAATCAATGCAATCCCTAGTGCAACTACATTAATGGTTAATTGGAATAGAATAAATCGCTGAATATTTTCATATAATGATCTTCCCCACAGAGCCGCATTTACAACACTTTGAAACGAGTCATTTAGTAGAATAATGTCGCTTGCTTCTTTTGCTATAGCCGTACCACTCCCCATAGACAATCCTACGTGAGCCTGTTTTAGAGCTGCTGCATCATTTGTTCCATCTCCTGTAACACTTACTACCTGTCCTTTGCTTTGAAGAAGTTTGACTAATCTTAACTTATCCATTGGGCGTGCCCTGGACAGTACCTTGAGATCTAATACTGCCTCAGATGCTTCATCATCATGCATTTGAGCAAATTCTTGACCAGTAAGATGGCTATAGCGATTTAACTGCACTTTATCACCATATAATCCAATTTGACGAGCAATTTCTTGAGCAGTATTGGAATTGTCACCAGTCACAATTTTTACTTGAATACCAGCTTTTTGACAGATTTTGATTGCGTTTGGTACTTCCGCTCGAACAGGGTCTAGTATTGCCATAAATCCTAGCCAGACCATCTTTTGTGCCAAATCTTCTAATTCGATATCTGTATCTTGATCAACAGAACGAAAAGCAAATCCTAATGTCCGCATTCCACGGGATTGATATTCATTGAGCATTGATATGATTGAACTTTGATCGTTAATAATTTCTAATCCATTTTCTGTTAAATGATGTGAACAGAGATTAACAACAACCTCTGGTGCTCCTTTGACATGCAGCGATAACCCTGCATCTACTGTTGACTTCCCTATTGTTGCCATGTACTTATGCTGCGTAGAAAATGGCATCCGTGTCTGAATTTGAAAATCCGCACGCACCGCCATGTAATCTAACTTGTTATGATCAAGCCATAGTAATAAAGCTCCCTCTGTTGCATTACCAATCACCTGTGGAGTTTCTAGTGGCCTTTTTTCGAGATTTGCAGTACTATTGTTAGCAATCGATGCAGCAATCAATGATCGCATTTCAGCTTGTTCAGAATCTAAGCATGGAAAAATAGCCGTATGTACCACCATTTTGTTCTGGGTAAGCGTTCCAGTTTTGTCTGAGCAAATTACTGTAGCTGCTCCCATCGTTTCACAGGCATGCATCCGTCGAACTAAATTATTAGCTGCTGCCATTTTTCTCATACTATACGCAAGACTGAGTGTGACGCTCATCGCCAAGCCTTCCGGAACAGCTACTACTATAATCGTTACCGCTACCATAAAATTGTGTAGCAAAGCTTTCCATACTTCAGGCGGTAGCCAATTTTGATACGATTCTGGTAGCCATCCCAGTCCACGACCAATACTAACCCCTGCTCCTAAAATTAACACTCCAATTCCTATGTTCCTAATCCAATCAATTAAACTGTTGCCTCCCAGCCACTCTGGAGTCCTAATTTTAGCTCCTGCGAGTATCAATCCGTCATATATCATTGGCAACCAGACAGTAACAAGTCCGACCAAAATAGAAAGAATTAATAACCCAATAAAGTACCATTGTTGTCCATTAAGAATTAATTCACCAGTAATAATTCCTCGAACCATCAGAGCTGTAAATGTCAGTGATGCAAATGATAATCCAATAATACCAATAAGTTTACTAAGGCTTTCAAGCTGGATATTTAAAGGTGTTTTTTCTCCTGTTTCAACGGATGCAACCACGCTTGCCACCCTGCCAATTTCGGTTTGGTCTCCTACAGCAGTTACTTTGAAGTATCCTTGTCCTTGTTCAATAATTGTGCTGCGATACAATTGGTAAGCTGGAAAGGCACCTTCTTCTTGGTCATTGTTCGAATCTGCCTGAGTCAATTTTTTTACAGGTTCCGACTCCCCTGTAATTTTTGATTGGTCTACAAATAGAGCAATTTCTTGAAGCACTTCTCCATCGGCTGGAATTTCTTCACCTTGTTCAACGTAAATTATATCATTTACTACCAAATCTTTGCGGGGTACAGTTGTAAAAGTATAATCGCGGATTACCTTCACCATCGCTTCATCATAGACTTGATTTAATATGTCAAACTCCTGGCCAGCTTTGTACTCATTTACAAATGCCAATATGGTTGATAGTAAAATTGCTGCAACTATTCCTAGACCTTCAGCAAATTCACCCTCTACAAAGCCTACTGCTATTGCTACGAAAGCTGCGATAACTAATATTCGAATAACAGGATCTTCAAATTTTTCTAGAAATAATTTCCACCAAGGTTCTCGCTGGGGAGGTGTCATCACATTTATACCATGCTTTATACGGTTCTCTTTTACCATATCTGAAGTAAGCCCCGGATACGGAAGAAAACTAGGGTTTTGATAATCGTGTTCGATGTTTTTACTTATCATGAATTCCGTGTTTTTGAATTTTAATTGAACAGAGAGTTTGAAGTTATTTAAAAAACTTTGTGCCGATGAATTGCATGATTCATTGAAATAATTTGTTCTGCATGAAAAGATGGTGGCATTACACTATGAATGCGATGATCTAGTCCATCATGCATCACATCAGTTGGTAATTCAGAATGATCTAGTCCAAGTGTATGACCTATTTCATGTACGATTGTATTTGAAATCAAGTTTGATATTTGATTTAAACTTAAACCAGCTTGATAAGAAGTATCAAGGATTTGGTCAAGGCGAACTAAGGCATAGTTGGTTACTGTGGCATGATTGAAGCTTGCGATACCCAAGTAATCTACAGGTTGCTCATCTGACAGCAGTATATAAACGTGGGTAAAGTTATTCCCCCATATTTGAGTTTCTGGCATTTCATCTGTAAGGAAAATCTGTATGCTGCGAAATGCACTGAAAACTTTAGCAAAAGAATCCCCTAATATTTCTAATATTGTTTCTCGATTTCGATCATTCAAAATAACACCGGATGAATCAACCCAAATACAGTGGCGAGATGCTACTTTGGAATTAGTTAGCATTCCTCCGCAATGAGGGCATATCCTCCAACCACTTTGAGTTCGAGAACGGCATGTAAAACATTGAGGTTTAGATGGTCGTTCTAGATTGATTCGCTCCCAGATAGGTAGTTTAATCTTCTTTGGTATCCTATTCCAGTTTAGTCTGTGATAAAGAGAGATTTTTTCGTTAATGTCTAGATAGCGTTCTTCGTTGGTTTGGTGATGATAAGATTCATTATGCTTTCTGAATGCTTTATTCCAGTTCAATCGATGGTATAGAGATGGCATCTAGACTCACACTTAAAATCTCTTGGTAACTACATAACATTTACTGCTTTTTGATGGAAATATAAGCTTCTAGACGTCCTAAACATAGGATTGAATGATTCCAGCCAAACCATCTGTATCTATACCAGTACCAATTGCTGCCATCTTCCATTCTTGATTATGACAATAAACCTCAGCAAGAACCATTCCAGTCATTCCTCCATATTCTTTTCCAGAAAGATCATATCGAGCTAGTTCTCGATTATTGTCACCATTTATTAAACGAACAAAAGCATTTTGAATCTGTCCAAAATCTTGCTTTCTAGCCTTACAGTCATAAATATTTACAACAAAAACAAGCTTAGCAATATGAGTAGGAATACGAGCTAAATCTACCATTATCACTTCATCATCTCCATCACCTGCTCCTGTGCGGTTATCACCTTGATGGTTCACTGCGCCAGATGGATGTTGAAGATTACCAAAATAGACTACATCTTTATTATCCACCAACTTGTTAGATGTATTTAAACAAATAACTGAGGCATCCAAATCACATTCTTGATTATTATTACCAAAATTACCAAAAAAACCGCCACCTGATCGCGGTGCAACGTCCCAACCAAGTCCACATGTTAACTTTGTTAATCCTGGTGCTTCTTTAGATAATGAAATTCTTTGTCCTTTCTGTAAGCTAATAGACATTGGTAATCCCTTCCAAGTTAAAAATAAATAGGTTATGAGACATTGTGATTATGTTTAGAGACGACTCATAACTAATCACAATGCATACTTTAGTAATATGTGAAAGTTATGGTTGATACTTATCAAGAAGGACTTGCAACCCACCTTGATATCCTGAACCAACGGCATTAAGTCGCCACTCGCCATCTTTTCTATAAAGCTCAGCCATGGTTAATGCAGTTTCTACTGAGTAATCTTCTACTAGGTCATAGCGTATTACTTCTTCTGTAGTCTGTGCATTAACAATTCTTACAAAAGCATTTTGCACTTGCCCAAAGTTCTGACTTCTTGCCTGTGCTTCATGAATTGTTACGACAATTATAATTTTTTCAATATCAGGAGGAACACTTGAAAGATCAACCTTTACCACTTCATCGTCACCATCACCCGCTCCTGTCAAGTTATCACCCATATGTACAACGGATTTTGCTGCATCGGGGCTAGAAAGATTGTTGTAAAAAATAAAATGCTGGTCAGAAAGGAGTTTTTCATTACTGCCGACTAAAAATACTGAGGCATCTAAGTCAAAATCTGATCCACCATCAACAACCTTTACATCCCAGCCAAGTCCAATGAAAACTTTTGTTAGACCTGGTGCAACTTTATCGAGAGAAACTCTTTGTCCTTTTGTTAATGAAACTGCCATAAAAAAATCTCCTTTTTAATAATCTTGAAGTCAAAGAAAAACTGCGGCTAAATATAATAGCTTTAAGTAATCTATCTTGATGCTATAGCGAACTCATTCGGTACTGCATTATGGATCTAATTCAGGTGGATCGCACGTACTTCAAGAGCCACCATAAAAATGCTCCCACTGTTTCTGCGCCCAGTCAGCATCATGTTTTCCTGTATCCCAGGTGAGTGTTGGTCGCTTACAACTACGACATTTCTCCCCTTGAGATACTTGCTGCTGTTGCTTACAGTGACCACAATAGTAAATTTCAGAAGACATGAATTCAATCCTGATTTAATATTTAACCGTTGTCAAATAATTGACGTAGACCACTAGTAAGATATTAGATATTTTAGTGACTATCAATCGGAGAAAATTGTAATATTGTTAAAATACATTTCTGCTGTTCAGTCTTATTCTCGGATATTATCAGAAAAAATCTTGAAACCTGGGTTAAAATAACCGTAATTTACTGGGCATCCCAACAATGTATCTTGAGCAAGAGCAAGCCTCCACACTAGTTGATCAACTCATCTATGAGTTCAACGGCGAACACCTCAACGACCTGGAGAGATCGATCGTCGAAGGTGTGTCTGAAGGCAAAAAGTACGGCGAAATCGCCGAAGAACTAGGCTGTACTAGCGGCCATGTAAACGATGCTGCCGCAAAGCTCTGGCAATCTCTCTCTCAAGCCTTGGGTGAAAAAGTAACCAAGAAAAATTTCAAATCCTCGATCGGGCGCTATCAATCATCAATAGTCTCCTCCCACCGTTGGAAAGTCGGCAGCATCAACTTTTGCGCAAATGATCAAGGAACACCTCAACAGAATCCAGAAATCCAACAACCCAAAGAAGATCGAACACCCCAAAAATACCTTCTTGATGCCCCAGCCCTCCTCCCCTTCTTTGGCCGCACCACCGAACTCACCCAACTCCAAACCCACCTAGAAAACCACATCCGCCTCATCCTCATCCATGCCCCCAGCGGCACCGGCAAAACCGCCCTCGCCCGCCAACTCATCGAACAAAACCAACACCACCACATCATCTGGCAAAGCCTCCAATGCCACCGCCCCCTCACCGAATTCCTTGATCGCAACATCACCCCCAACTTCAGTCGCATCCTTACCCCACCGATCGACCTCACCCACCGTCTCAGCGACCTAATAGACCAACTCACCCACCAACCCAGCCTGATCATCCTCGACGACCTCCAAGAAATTCTCTGGAGCCAACAGCTCGCTGGCAGCTACGCCCCCGAATACCGCGAATACCAACAACTCTTCGATCGCCTGATCACCGCCCCCCACCACAGCACCATCATCCTGCTCAGCCAAGAAATCCCTCGCCATCTCCAACAGCTTACCGTCCATCCTAACTATCAAAGCCTTGCCCTCACTGGATTAAGCAGTGATGCCCAACAAATATTTCAACAGCACCAGCTCATAGAACCCGAACACTGGCCACAAATCATCGCATACTACAACGGCAACCCCCAAGCCCTCCACATCATTGCCACCCTCATCAGCCAGTTCTTCGGCAGCAGTACCGCCGCCTTCGTTCAAACCCAACCTCTACCCATTCCCGATGACTACAAACAAGTTTTACAACAACAGCTCGATCGACTCACCACCAAAGAAAAAACCCTAATTAAACAAATTGCCACCGGCTCAGTAACTATCACCGAACTCCAAAAAACTTTAGACTTCAGCCCCGCAGATATTATTGACGTATTGCAATCACTCGATCGGCGTGGCCTACTCCAAACAAATACCACAGAGATTGCAGTGACTTTTGAGCTGTCGATCATGCTCAAAGACTTTCTTGGCAATTGACAGATTCTAGATACCGAAGTAAAGTAGTCTTTATTTACTATGAACACCACCAACCGAATTCCCGATGCTGAAACTAGAGCTAGGTCAGTTCGTAACATGCAAGAATTCTGTCGCCAGTTAGAAATTGCGACTTTGATGTTGGATGAAGTGATCGCCATTGCCGATCAAAATCTGCGCACGCAGCGCTTGACCAGATTACAAAAAAGGACATTTCTCCCTGATGCCCCAGATCTTGCTGGCGAAAATTACTATATGGTCGAACACAAATAATACTTTCATTTTGAAATTGCTGCCTTAAATTACCGCAAAATCGAACTCATATATTTGCCCCACAACTGGGCAGACTGAGCACTACTACTATTCGTACTAGCCGGAGAGTTATCATCATTCCCTAGCCAAATGCCGGTGGTCAGCTTGGCATCAGGGACAAAACCAATAAACCACAGATCCACATTTCGATCGGTCGTCCCGGTTTTACCAGCTTCCCCCAGACCCAAAGCCGCATCTTTACCCGTGCCACCCAAGACTCCCCGCATGAGACCATACATAGTGCTGGCCACGCCGGGACTAATCACCTTTTTATTGTGCTGGCCATCGTTTTGGTAAGAATACATTTCTCGACAGGTGCGAAAGTTATTGCGATCGGCGCACACGCTACTGTCATAAACTCTTTTGATCACCCGAGGCTGATTCCAGACCCCCTTGTTGCCCACTGCCGCATAGGCACCGGTTATTTCTAGCACCGTCACCACACTCTGCCCCAAAATCATCGCAGGCACCTGCTCTAACTTCGATCGCACCCCCATCCTTTTGGCTAACTCTGCCACCTTGGGCAGAGTAGCCTCCCGCCCAACGCGCAGCGCCGTAATGTTTTCTGACAAAGCAAAACCGCTATACATATCGGCTCCGCCACTAGCGCCATGACCACAGCCCTTAAAAGTCCGCCCTTGCCAAGACATGGGGTCACAAGAATAAACTTTGTTTGGTGAAATGCCCTGTTCGATCGCCGAAGCATAGGCAAACATCTTAAAAGTAGAACCGGGCTGTCGTTGAGCCATTGCTGCCCGATTAAACTGACTTTTAGGATAATCTACCCCACCCACCATCGCTTTTACTAAGCCAGTGGTGGTATCCATTGTCACCAAACCACCTTGCGAAAACCGGTAGCTTTTACCAGTGCTGGCCACATGATTTGCCAAAGCGGTTTCAGCCTTGGCCTGCATCTTTAAATCCAGACCCGTCTCTACAATAAAGTTGCCTTCTTTGGCCATTTCACCGCCCAAAATTTGCTGTAGTTCTAAAAAAACGTAATCATAGGCATAAGGCGCTTTGGTGTTGTTAAAAGATTTACAGGCTTCCGGGTTTACATCTAAACGCGATCGACGAGCTTCTCTAATTTCGGCAGGGCTAGCCGCACCGGTTTCTAGCATTCTTTCTAGCACTAAGTTACGGCGAGTAATGGCCTGGTCATTAACTGCACCACCACAGGGTTTGAAAATATTTGGCCCCGGTAAGATCCCGACCAAAGTCGCTGACTCGGAGAGGGTTAGGTCTTTCGCTGACTTTTTGAAATAATACTGCGCCGCATCTTCAAAGCCAGAAGTGTCTTCGCCTAAAAACACCCGATTCAGATAAAACCGCAGAATTTCGTCTTTACTGTAAAAAGTCTCTAATTTGAAGGAAACTGCGGCTTCTTTGATTTTGCGCCCGATCGAATCTTCGGTGCCCACATAACCCCGAAACAAACTGCGCGCCATTTGCTGGGTTAGAGTACTAGCACCTTGGGTAAACTTGCCTTTCCCTCGGGCAACCACTACCGATCGAGCAATCCCCAATGGATCTACGCCGGGATGCCAATAAAATCGGGCATCTTCGGAAGCAATCAGGGCTTTGGATAAATAGGGCGAAAAACTATCGATCGTTGGTAAATCTCGATGGGAAGTAGTACGCGGCTTCCGCAAAGTTTCTTCCATGCCATCGCCAAAAACCACCACCGGTCCAGTGCTATCTGGAATCAGAGATACCGAAGGAGCTTTAGCTACTTCCATTAAAATGAAGGTCAACAGAATCCCCAGCACTCCACTAACGCCGTAGAGACCAAGACGCATGGTCTGCAAATACCAAGGTGGTGGGTCTTGAAAGCTGATGGTGACGGCGGCAGCTAGTTCTGGAGGGCCAAGGGTAAAGCTATCTCCATGGCGCAGGACGATTCGATCAATTCTTTTTTTGCCCCGATAAATGCCATTAGTAGAGCCTTCGTCTTTGAGAATAAAAACTTTGGGATGGCGGGGATCTTTGCTCACGGAAAGATGGGTGGTGCTGACCACTTGGTTATCCACCACGATATCGCAGGAGCTACTACGCCCCAGCAGGTATTTTTCACCCAACAAAGAATATTTATCGGGCTGCGGCGCATCAGCATCTTGAACCAAAATTTCTGGCACCCGAGCATTGCGTTTCAGAGCAGGTGGTGAGGCATTAGCCTTACCTTGCAATATTTGAGTAATTTGATTGAGAACTGTTTTTCGAGGGGGCTGAGATGACATTAGATTCTATAAAGCGCTTCCGTAGATCTTAGCTTAGAGGATCGATTATTAATCGTCTCATTGTTCAACAGTATTTACTCTGCCGGAGTAATTTTGCGATTCGCAAAACTGGGCGATTGAAAACCCATCAAAATGATACACCTTTTGATGGACTAAAACTTACTCAGTTCCTGTAGCTCTTTGTAAACATTAGTACCAATCTGGCAAGCCTGATGAAGCAACTGACCATAGTCATCTAGCTCCCGATGAGTGCGTAACTCTTGCAAGTCGGCTAAGTTAGTTTCAATTTCTTGCACCAAGCTGCGCTGAATAGGATGGCTATCTTGGTAAGCCCGCAACAACCGATCAACCTGTAACCCAGCTAATAAACTTTGACGAGTAAGTTGTAAAACCCTTAACACCTCGCCATCAGGACTACCCACATCACCCCGCGCCATCGATAATTCTTTCACCACATTCACCGATTGAATAATCCTATTAAACCGATCCACCTCATCTAGCAAGCGCAACAAAGTTTTAATCCGCTTTCGCCGCTGCCACATGTATAAATTCCAGCCAGTAATAACCGTCAGATCGATCGAGCTATTGATCGTAACAAACTGCTGCTGATGATCATCGATCGATCCATAGCTGCCTTCAATCCAGCGCGCCACCGGAATCATCCCCACCATCCATACCAAACCCACCGCCAGAAGCTGCTTAGCACAGAAATTTAATAGCGGCATTGGTCGCTTTAAAGCCGAAGTTCGATAAGTCCTGGCTACAAACACCTCCCCCACCTCCAGCTCCGTCAAGTGCTCTATTTCGCGCAGTGGAATCATTAACTGCAAAATATTTGATGTGGTCATAGTTCTAGCCCGATAATAATGCTGCATCAAAACTAACGACTGGAAAGAATTAATAAAGGACATGGCGAAAAGACTCCCACACACTAACTATAAAACTACCCGCTTCTTCCCGAGGCCGTAGCCAAGAAAACTCTTTGCCAGTTGCAAAGAAAGGCCGCATTGTCCAACCAAGCTGAGTGCCCACAAAGCCATAGAGCGCCAACCAAAAGCGCAGAATGTTAGTGCGCAGCTTGACATTGGGTGATTCATCTTCACTGTCGATCGGCTTCATCATTTGATAAAGAAAAGATACCCCGAGCAAGCCTGTCAGACTAAAAATTGCTACATTCAGCAGCAGGAAAAACATTTTGTTATTGACTGCTAGTAAAAAGAACAGGCTTACTGGTGCAAAGCCACAGAGCAAGACTGCAATTACGGTGATCGCTGTTAACAAATAAGCCCAATGCTGCTTCATAGTCCGCTGAGAACCAAAAAAAGCGTTAAATATATAGAACCCATTTGAGATCTATTTTAGTCTGTGGCTAGCCTTTTGAGCATCAAGCGGATAAAGCAAAGATTGAGTTTTGCTTTAGCATTTTCTAAATCCCACTCAAAGTTTTTTACCAAACTTTTACAGCGTTCAACCCAGGCATTCGACCGTTCAATGACCCATCTGACAGCAACTGGAACAAATCCTGACTTGCCTTGAGCCTCTTTCTCAGCCTTTGATGGCTTAGGTGATAATTCAAACTGGATTTTCTCCATAATCCAAGGATAGATTTTTTCAAGAGCTGTGGTGATTTTATCAACATGATATCCATGATCTAACATAATGGTTGTTTTTGGAAGATATATAGGTTTTCTTTTGAAATAATCAATGTTGATAGAAAACATTTCAATCAGTCCCTGATCGTCAGTGACATTGGCTTTGGTGCAATGCGTAAAGAAGGGAAAACCCAAAGTATCAACGGCCAAATGCCGTTTGATTCCATTTGTCATTTTGTAGTGACAAAACCCTTTGGATTCAATGCTAGCATTACAAGTATTCTTGACAGCCTGAGAATCAACCAGGATCAGTGTTGTCCACTCTGGCTTTTTTTTTACTTTTTCGCGTACCTGGCCATGAAGTGTTTCCATGATTTCATCAAAAACTCCATCTGTTCGCCAGTTCTTATAGTGCCAGTAAACAGTCGAATATGGTGGTAGGTCTCTTGGCAAATCAGACCAGTTACAGCCGTTTTTGAGCTGGTAGAAAACGCCGTCTAGAATCTGGCGTTTGCTCCAAATAGATGGCCTTGTTAGTTTCTTCTGCGGTAGGAGTACCTTGATAATCTCCCATTCCTGGTCAGTCAAGCTGCTTGAATATGGCATTTTTACTATATTCTACCCCA
>JAYSRP010000391.1:0-8489 GCA_043721015.1 Synechococcales cyanobacterium
AGTACCTTGATAATCTCCCATTCCTGGTCAGTCAAGCTGCTTGAATATGGCATTTTTACTATATTCTACCCCAAGTATAGATCCCAAATGGGTTCTATATGGCTCCAACCAATGGGGTGTCGAGATATTTGGTAAATCTTGAGCTTGAGCTGGTCTAACAGACATAGCTCCTGTAACAGCAGCAATAATCAGTAAATACTTAAAAATAAAAGTTTTCATGCTCGTTTATGGCAGTGGATGATGACGAGGCCAAATACTCCAAAGCAACAGCATCAGAATATTTTCAATACCGCAATGGTAACAATGCCATATTTGTAATGGCTAGATGTCAAAACTATTTAAGCAAAAAAGCTGAACGTGCAATCTATAAAATTAGTTGAGTCATTAACCATGAAGATTATGATCACTGAAAAGAATCTAACTGACTTTGAATTTGCCGCATTCCGAAAATCTATGGGAAAGTTCAGAAAATCTCCATCCGCAAATGCACTAAGGTAGCCAAAGTATGTTTAATGTTGGCTTCTAGATTAGACTTGCGATCGATTAGCTGGCGCAACTGCTGATGCCTTGCTAATGCTTTACTAATACCAAACATTTCTGGTTCGGGGCAATCGCGGGCTGCAACTTCGCCCCTTTCATCGAGGCTACAGAGTTGATAATCAAGGCTTTGTTGCTGAAGGATTTCGGGGATTTTTTCGGGTGCTGCTAAGCTGAACTCAGTATTATTGGCCTCGGCTTCTAACCAACCAGCCACGATCGGGCCAGACTCGCGCACCACAGCAATTTTTTGCTCAAGCTCTAAAATTTCTTGCTGCCAACTATTCAGTAGGTACTGTAGTTCTTGCAACATGTGTAATACCAAGCCCCCATTGGGCTGATGGTATTGACCTTTGAGCTTAGCCACGATTGCTCCACCTTTTTCACTGGAGATGTCTGTGGAGATGTCAGCGGCGGCGACTGGACGCTGAATTTTGCTGGGCGGTGGGGGAAGTTTATGTGGCTGACGTGGTGCGTCAGCTTGCTTCGACAAACTCAGCGTAGGGTCGCTTGTACTGGGGGTGATCGGGTGATTGTCCATGACTGGTAGTGGCAGATGCTTTTTATAAGGATTCTAATATATGTAAATTGCTCCCACCGTGCTATAAATAGCAATCTGCATCATTTCCCGGCTACTAAGCCGCGTAAAACTATGGGTGAGCGCACTTCGATCGGTATTATTGGGGCTTCGGGTTACGGCGGCGTACAGTTGATACGACTGCTGCAAGATCATCCTGCGGTGGAAATCACTTATTTGGGTGGTAACAGTAGTGCCGGTAGGGCGATCGGGGATATTTACCCCCATCTCAAGCACATCTGTAATTTACCGATCGAACCGATCGAACCCGCCGTAATTGCCAGTCGATGTCAGGTGGTGTTTTTGTCGTTGCCTAATGGCATTGCTTGTGACCTAGCTCCTAAGTTGTTGGCTTTGGGTTGCAAGGTATTAGATCTCTCTGCCGATTATCGTTTCGACAATCTTGACACCTATAGTCACTGGTATAAGATACCCCGTCAAGACAAAGAAATTGCCATGAGTGCGGTGTATGGGCTACCAGAAGTCAATCGTACCCAATTGAAAGATGCGCAGTTAGTGGGTTGTCCCGGCTGTTATCCTACAGCCAGCCTGTTGGCGATTTATCCTCTCCTAAAAAATGGTTTGATCCAAGAAAATACCATTGTGATCGATGCCAAATCTGGTACTTCTGGTGGCGGCAGAGAGGCCAAAACTCACTTATTGTTAGCCGAAGCTGATAACTCGGTCTCGGCCTACAGCGTGGCTGGTCATCGCCATACCCCCGAGATTGAGCGGATCTGTGGTGAGGTAGCTGGCCATGACATTATGGTGCAGTTTACGCCCCATTTAATGCCGATGGTGCGGGGGATTTTAGCTACGGTCTATGCCAACTTACGTGACCCCAGACTGGTGGCAGAAGACTTGATGACCATCTATCAATCGGCTTACCGGGCAGCACCTTGGGTGAGGGTGTTACCCAGTGGTACTTATCCTCAAACCAAGTGGGCTTTAGGCACCAATGCTTGCTATATCTCGATCGAAGTAGATTCGCGCACTGGTCGGGTGATTGTGATGTCGGCGATCGATAATTTGCTCAAGGGACAGGCTGGTCAAGCGGTGCAGTGCTTGAATTTGATGATGGGCTGGGAGGAGACTTTGGGGCTGCCACAGCTAGCTTTCTATCCTTAATCTCTCCTCTTTCTGACTAATTCCGTGCCAACAAAATTGGGCAAGGAGAATGCACCCGCACGTAATCAGAAATCGAGTTGCCTAATAGTCGATCGAGATCTGGCAGGGTTTTGGCGATCGAAGGACGGCGATCGGGTGAGCCGAGGATTAATATATCAGCGTTGTACTCGTCGGCTAGGCGGCAGATTTCTTTGCCGGGATTGCCACCGCCGATCGCTAGCTTGTAAGGTATTTGCATTTGTTTAGCAGCGGCGATCGCGGGCATTAGTTTTTCGTCTTTTTCGGGGCTGATGAGAGCATCTACGGCTTTTTGGTCATTGAGGGTTCTGGCTAAAATGAGCTGACCGCTTTTGTTTTCACGCAAAAGGGTCATAGCTGTTGCTAGGGCAGCTTTGGCTGGAGCTGAATCATCGTAGGCCACCATCACCCGGTTGATTTGTTTGACATATACGTCATCTTTGACCAACAGCATGGAGCAAGATGCCAGTTGAAAAACATATTGGCTAACGGAGTTCGATAAAATTGACTCTAGCCGGGAAAGACCCCGTGAACCCATAATTAACAGGTCGGCTGCTTCATCGATCGCTACTTGGCAGACGGTGTCTTTGGGTTCGCCTTGAATCAACAGGGCTTTGACTTTATCGGGCGGAATTTTGAGGTTCTCGATCGCCTTGGCCAATATTTTGCCGCCTTCTTGGAGCTTTTCGGCCATTTGTTCGGCGGTCACTTGAGGGGGCACCACATGCAGCACGGTGATCATGGCTTGCTGCATGGCCGGAATTGCCAGCAGCATTTTGAGCATTTGCTCGCACTGTCCTAAGCCTGCTACGGTCACTAAAATTTTTTCTACCATTTGCCCCATCCAAAAAGCTGTTCTTATGCCCTAAGCATAATTGCTAAAGAGTTCCCGTTCAGCTAGGTAGAGCAGGTTGTGTAACATTAATTAACCAAGCCAGCAGCAGCGATTTATAATTTGGCGCATATAGAATAACACCTTTACTAGAGAGATATACAGGCGGCTTCCCTGGCTTCATAGCCACCGCCGTAATGTGCATTAACCATCTGGCTATGCCAAAACTCGATTAATATGACCGTAGCATCTCCGATAGAGATATTAACCCATCACATTTCGCGTTGATTTGACTTACCTTGATCGGCAACCTGATTTAACTTTTCTAAATTGCTTTTCTGTTCATTTAGTTGCTTCATCAGCTCCTCAAATTCGGGAGATTCTCCTTTTCCTCGATCTTTTAAACCAGCAGCAACTTTAAAGGCATGTTCTAATAACTCTTCGGCTGATGCAGTCGATCGATCTATTGGTTTATCAAGTTTACTATCTTGCTGTGATAATGTTGAAGCTTCACTTGATTTATCTTTGCTTAGCTGCGCTAGAAGATCATCCAGTTCTTTTTGCCCGAGTTGTCGATCGGGGCCAAAGCCAAAAATAGCCGAAAATATGGCTCCTACGACTGCTCCTATAAATTCCAAGCTACTTATTCCAGCTTGAGTAAGAGCATCAGCAACAATGCTGGCAGCTTTTCCGAAGTCAAAATTCCCTGAATTGGTAAATTCTCTTAAACGCACATCTGGAGCTAAAGGAATCGGTGTTTTTTCTGCTACATTAGCTTGCCCGAGAATCTTGTTCTGAGTGTCAGTAAATCCATCATTACTACATGCTTTTTTGAACTCATTTAAGGCAGAAGCTAAGGCTCTTTGCTGATTCCTTAGAAAAGTCTGATGTCCTTCATAGCTATCAGATCCAGTTCGTCTTATATTCCATAAATTGTTTTTATCCACAAGCAATTCAGCATATCTCTGACCAATTGATTTAGTAATGACACCATTAAAATACTGTGTGGGATCGTTTTCATTGATGAAGAATTTTCCGTATTTCGTAACACTTATTCTACCATTACCCTGTGATAAAACTTTAATATCTTTAAGAAGCTGTTCACAGTAAGATGAATTGCCAGGTCTTTGTGTTGCAGCATTGGCTAACTGTATAAATGCTGTCTCTGGCGTTGAATTTTCCGACTCATTAATTGTCAAGTTATTCATAGTGATTTATCAAGTAATATTATTTAAGTAATAGCAAATATGTGTTTTCGGTTTCAGAGAAGGTGATACTTTGTTTCAAGTCACTAATATTCAAAATAGATGGAAAATCAGTGAAAGGAATATTGGCAACTATCAAATCACGGCTATACTTATTAAACCATGATGGAATAAAATGATCAGAAACTTTTTCTGCCCAGCTTATAACAAGTGCAACTTGCTCTGTACTGAATGACCTAGCAAGGATTTGTAGCACTTTACTAACTCTAATATTTATAAAAGCATGAGTAAAAGCATCACAGTCTGCTAAATATGGAGAGTGGATGCCACCATTTTCATATTCTGGGTAATATTTTTCATAATATAACGGTTGCCATATTTCGTTAAATATATGTAGATCGTTATAATTAATCTCTTGATGAATCTCATCAGCTAATGCCACAAAGAAATCTGGAGCAGAGGAATAGAGTTCTGGGCGTTCTTGATAGTCAACAATCGCGCACCACCATTCATGTGATCCTTGACAATATTTGGTTGACAAATAATGTCGGTATATCCATCTTTCTACCTCAGTTGCTACCAACTTATCAGTTCTATCTCTTAACATTTCTAGAAACATTTTCCACATTTTGAGATAAGTATAAAAATTGGAGAAATAGTGTTTTCGATAAAATCTATTTACAAAATCTCTATTTTCAGACGCAGTTGGATTGGTTTCATCGTGAAGTTTCCTTGCTTGATCATAAGCTGGATAGAAGTCTTTTTCACTCCATTCATTCAGATTTTTAATTGCTTGTTTGTACTGAGGGGTAAACTCCTCAAATACCGATTTCCAGATGTCTGGATTTTCAATTAAGTATTCTGGGAAATCAACTTTAGCCAGAATGGGTATGAAATCGTCGATGGTCGGCATGACCAGTGTCATAATTAACCTTTGCAGATCTGGATAGGAATCTATATAAGTAATAGAATTGCTGTTCCAATCAAATTTGTGCATATTTCACCTCGCGTATTGTGTTTTTGATTTTACTTTGTTCTACTCAAGCGATCGAAGATTATCTTCAATCCCTTGAATATCTACTTTTACTTGTTCTTTTTTCTCTTCCTTCTGTTCTGATACAGATGGAATAAAAGTACTTAGTGCATTTATTCTTTTCTGAATATCATTGTTAGTGATCTTAGGCTTTCGAGTCCTATTTTTAAGCATCTGAATGACTAAATTAAATTTCTCTTGGCCATAAGCACGTCGCTTTGTTTCACTATCTCCTATATGTACTTTAAGTTTCAGAGGAACGCTAGCCTCTTCTTTATTAGCATAGGCTGGGTTGATAAAAACACATGTTCCAGCCGGGAGCTTCAAAATTTCTTCAGGCGAAAACATTTTTTTAGTTTTGTCTTGCTCAGAGATACTATTGCTACTGCCATCTTTACTGTTCGATCGACTCTTTTGCTTATACTTAATCTCCTCATCCCCCAAGTAATCCGAAAAATACTTGGCCGATTCATATTCACCAGGGTTAAAGATGAATTTGGTGTTGCAGCCAGATAAAATTGCCCGGGCAGTCTCTTTGCCATAAGCCTGCTCCAACTGGGTCATATTCTGATAACCCAGCACTCCACAAAAACCAGCAGAACGACTTTCATTCAGCCAATTGACTAAGTTTGGCAAAGCAATAGTAGGCAGCTCATCTAAAAATACCGCTAATGGATCAATGCGTTTTTTGGCAATGTTACGCACGATAATCATGTGCATCACCGTCGCCAAAATCGGTCCGATGATGTCTCGACGATTTTGATCCATGCCAAAGATGATCATTTGCTTACCTTCTAGATCTAATGGAATCGTAGATTCACCGCACAGACAAGGCAAAATATCGGGGGAAACGAAGTTGGTGAACATGAGGGAGGCGATCGCCGCCACACTCGCTGCCGTCTTTTCCGATTCTCTCATCGACATAAACTGATCCCAGCTTGTTTTTACCCAGGGACTGATGTTGGCGGCTTTCACCCGATCGATCAACTCCGAAGAATCCAGAGCCAATATTTTCTGGCAGGTCAAAAAATCGGGAAACTCGCTCAGCTTAGCTAACTGAAGCACGGCCTTAATTAACTGATCACCTGAGAGCTGAAAGAACGGATCTTCACCGCCTTTGCCACCATTGAGGCTAAAGTTTTTGTTCAAGACTTTCGCAATCTGTCCTGCTGTCTCAGAGTCATCAGCAGACTTCAAAAAATCCAACAAGTTACAAGATTCGCTACCCTCAAATCCCGGCGCAAAAATCCGCACGTCATACCCCTTATTGCGGGCATAAGCAGCATGAATTTCAGCCTGACCACCAGGAAACTTAAAGTCATAGAGACATATGGGGAAGCCCTGATCAATTACCGATCGAATCATCGGATCAATTACCGAAAAGGTTTTGCCGCTACCAGGTGCACCACAAACTGTTGTTCCACGCTGACCATCAGGAATAAAAATTGTTTCAGCTTGAGGATTAATATCGCAACGCTTGACCACCTTGCCATCTTTAACTTGAGGCTTTTTAAGTGGAGTGATAATTGGCGTATTAATCCAAGTAGTCAAACCATCACGTTTACGCTCATTAATTTGTTTGATTGCGACATGTTTAGCAGCATTTTTTTCGATCGAACCAGCCCAATGAGCACTAGCCATCCGACTGCCAACCTTGCGATCTCCACTCAAAATCCAATAGCCTCCCGCACCCAAAGCTACCAAGGTCAATAAACCTTGGAGTGTCCAGATTTGTTGTTTATACGGCTCTATCCAGTGAGGCACAGAAACATCTGGCAAACTTTGTGCTTGCGCTGGTTCTCTAGAAAAGTTAACTGTAATAGCAGTGATAATCAGCAGATACTTAAAAATAAAAATTCTCATAGGTGAATTCATCAGAAATACCAATACCGCAATAGTAACAACGTCTTTTTTGAATGGCTAGATGTTGCAACTGATTCTATACAAAAGGCTGATATTTATGAGCCAGAGATATTTTGTAGGGTGGGCAACGGCTAAAATCACGCTGAGGTTTTCTCAGTATGTGTTTCAGAAAAAACCCACCATCTATACTCACTTGATTCCGATGTCATCAAAGGGGTTGTATCGATCCACTTAGAAGGTCGGCCACAAAGTCACGTCATTATCTCCATAAAAAACGCCCAAGTTGATGCACTTCAGCTCACCCAGGCAAAACTGCAACTCCACCCAGTTTTCTTCAAAGAAGTAGCATTCCATATGGCCATAGTCTTCTAGAATGCACTCTTCACCGAGCATTTCGGTCATGTTGATTAATAGCTCTACTCGATCGAGCACCCAAGGATTGCACCAAGGAAAGTGAATGTTTTTGTTGTGGACTTCGATCCAGCCCAGCCGCTGGTCGTTGGCAGACTCAATTTTGAGCACGATTTGCTGCTGAAAGTACTGTAAGTCGATGTCTTTACCGTCTTCGTCTTCTTCGAGGTAGATTTTGTCGGGCTTGCCCAAAACTTGATATATTTCTGATTCGGTCATGCCAAAGAGAATTTTACCCAACCCTCGCCCAATCTCGATTTGCACAACAACCTCGGTTTACCAACAAGAACAATATTACCAAAAATCAGGAGCACAAACCCCCGATTTTTGGCTGACCTTCTTACCAGTTGATCTTTTACCAGTCCACGGAGAAGTTTTTAGGATGAACGACGTTGACGGTATCGCCGACCTTGAAGCCCAATTTTTTGGCCTCTCCGGCGTTGAGTTCAATGACTCGATCGATCAGATCTCCGTTGTCGGGGCCATAGTTGGGGCAGGGATCTGCTTTACAAGGAGGCACGTTGGCTTGAATGTTTTTGATTTTGCCATCACGCACAAACAGCATATCAAGGGGAATCAAAGTGTTTTTCATCCAAAAGCGGGCGGGCACTGGCGGGTTGAAGTTAAAGGCCATGCCGTGATTAGTCGGCATACTGGTGCGCATCATCAGGCCAATTTGCTGCTGCTGTTGGGTATTGGCTTCTTCGAGCAAAATGGTGGTGGTGTTGACGATTAGTTTGGCGGTAACGCGCAGTTTTTGAGGGATGGCGAGATTCACGGTGGGGCTAGCCGCTGCTGGCTGAGTTTTGCTGGGTTTGGTCAATCCTTGAGAACCACAGCCAGTTAGTAAGAGGCTGACGGCTATGAGCGAAGACAAGAAGTTAA
>JAYSRP010000392.1:0-4018 GCA_043721015.1 Synechococcales cyanobacterium
TCGACAACCTAATTGGTGCAACTTTAGATTTTGATAAAGCTGTCGGATCAGTAATTGACTGGATTGGCAAAAATGGTGGTTGGGCAGAGAACGAAATTATCGTCACCGCCGATCATGATCACTATCTCACCCTCAATGGTGATCTTCCTACCTTAATTCGCAACAACGCTGCTAATGGAATTAGTGCATTAACCGACCTAGATACATCGGCTTTATCTGGCAACTATTGGGGATCTGATCCGGCTGATAAATATGGATGGGGTAGTCACTCTAATCGACCAGTACCTGTCTATTATCAAGGGGCTGGAACCGAGCAGTTAGCTGCTTCGATCGGCACTGGTTATGAGGCTTATGGCAAACAGGTTCCAGGAATTCCTGGCTTTGTCGATCAAGTTGACATTGCCCAAACTATGTTCAGCTCAGTAACTGAAGAAAACCAGAAAAATATGGTAGCCGGAACTACTGGTGCCGATAACTTGATCGCTTCTGTTGGTATCGATGGTGTTCAAGATACTATCTTCACTGGTGCTGGTAACGACAGCGTCGATCTTGCTTTTAACAGCAATGCTCGCAACAACCGTATTGACGCTGGGCAAGGTGCTGATACCATTTATGTCAGCCGTAATGATCGCGCCTTTGGCAGTGCTGGCGATGATATTTTTGAAGCTACCGACAGCAAAGGTGGCAATCGGATGTCTGGGGGAACTGGTAATGATACTTTCTATCTAGGTAGTAACGATCGGGCATTGGGTGGCGATGGCAACGATAAATTCTTTGCGGGTAGCGGTGGTGGTAACACTTTCTCTGGTGGCGCTGGAGTTGATCAATTCTGGATTGTCAATGCTGAATTGCCTAGTGCGGCCAACACTATTTTAGATTTCCAAATTGGCACTGATGTAATTGGTGTTCAAGGTGCGGCCAGCTTGGGTATTAGTGCTTCGACTTTAGTATTAACCCAAGTAGGAGCCGATACCTCGATCGGCTTTGGTGGTCAATCGTTGGCGGTGCTCAAAGGTATCCAGGCTAGCAGTTTAACTCCTAGTAACGTTAGTCAGTTTGTCTTCGCCTAACAGCACGTTATAGCCTGAATAAAATAAGCCAAGTAAGTTACGAGTAGCTTACTTGGCTTTCTATGATGTCTATCAAAATGCAAGCAGCTTAGTAGGAAATATTTTTAACCATTATTTAACTTTTTAATAAGCCCTGCTTAACGCTTGAAACTATTGCTGGTGATACAATATGCCTTGGCGGCATTGGTCAATAGCAGTTACTGCTATCAAATTTAATCGTCAACTATTAATTACCAAGAGGCTAGAAATGGCAACGGTCAACGGCACAGCAAACAACGATACATTATTCATAGACAGCGGTAAAAGCAATGACACTTTGCTCGGTCTAGCAGGCAATGATTATCTTGATGCTTTACCGGGAGCCGGAAACAACATTCTTAGAGGCGGCGATGGCAATGATGAACTATTTGCTTACACCAACGACCAACTTTTCGGAGAAGCTGGAAACGACACTCTTTCATCTGATGGCAACGGCAAGAACACCCTAGATGGTGGTGATGGCGACGATACAATTTTTGCAATGTTTCAAGACATTGTCATTGGTGGCGCAGGTAATGATCTAATTTATGGCGGATTGGGTGGAAACACGTTAACGGGTGGCTTAGGGAAAGACGTGTTTTGGGTTGCAGTAGTGGATGTTCCAACTGCCGCAAATACGATCACAGATTTCAATCAGTTCAATGACACCATCCGGATCAACTTAGCTGGAGTCAACAAATTCAGCGACCTAACAGTTGGCCAAACTGGTATTGATGCTACTTTGAGCTTTGGTAGTAATCAGTTAGCTACTGTTAAAAATACTTTGGTGAGTTCTTTAAATGCAGCTACTGTGGTAGTAGACCAAAACACAGCTAACAACCCTGGCAATACACCGATACCTTTGATGTCATCAATTAGTGCTGGTGCTGGCATATTTCAGTTAAGCCAAGGAATTGGCACTTTCACTGGGTTAAGGTTCAACAAAGTTAGTCATAAAGCCAGTAATCGTAACGAGCTGGGAGTATTTGTCATAGATGATAATAACGGCGCAGTCAATGGTGTTCCCCCAGATAAGAGCAGTTATTTAACCGAAGTCTTGAAGCGATCGCAGGTGGTTTTCTCGGTATTGAGTGATAGTGCGATCGATATGGCCTTAGATGTCCCTGCAACTCGCACGGTGAATCTGCCGATTAACTCTAAATTAGGGTTTTATTTGGCAACCAATAGCACTGCCGAAGAAGCCCCAAATACCAGCAGTGTTCTTTTTTCGTTTCCATCTACTACTGATACTTTTCAATATTCTAAAGTGACTCAAACTGGTAACATCACCGAAATTGCTTTTGAAGACTCTAGTGGTGGCGGCGATAAAGATTTTGATGATTTGGTAGTTCAAATAGAAGCTGCTACTGCCCCTGCACCATTGGGCAGTAATTTGCAAGGCACCAAAGAAATTTTGGACTTCACTACTACATCGGCTACTGTCAAAGCAGCCTTTGAAACTAAGCGTGATGCTGGCTATAATAACCACATTGGTTTCTATAAAATCGAAGATATTTTAGGGACAATTAAAATCGGCACTAACTTGCTTAAACCCACCGATGCGGGCTATCGCCAAGCAGCAGTACAAAGCCGCTTAGCGGGTATCGACATAGTTGGTGACAATGGCCAAACTGTTAACAGCACAGGCGAATTTTTGGGTGGCGCGCTGTATGCACCATTAATGATTGCTGATTCTGCTACTGCTAATGCTGACTTTAGTAATGTTTACATCGCTTATAGTCTGGGCAATGCCGATAAAACTGACCATATTCGTCTTTTGGCTGACAATACTTTTGGCTTCGAGGATTTAGCTGGTGGTGGTGACAGAGACTTTAATGATGTAATTATGAAAGCTACATTCCAATAGCCGGAGCAGAATTAAGAAAATTTATTGTTGTTTTCGCTTGGCGTTGACTGCTGCTGCCCGATCGAACGATGGGCAAATATCGGCGAATTGGCAATTGTCACAGTCTGGTTTACGGGCGTTGCAGATAGCTCGACCATGATAGATCGACATAATTGAATAGTTTTCCCAGTCTTTTTGAGGAATTAACTTCATTAATTCTTGTTCAATTTTTAGCGGGTCGGTATTTTTGGTTAAACCCCACAAATAGCTAATTCTTTTTACATGGGTGTCTACCGTTACGCCCACAATGATGCCGTAGGCGTGCGCGAGGGTGACATTGGCGGTTTTGCGGGCGACTCCGGGTAAAGTCAACAACTCTTCCATCACCGCTGGCACTTCGCCGCTGTAGACATCGACGATGCGACGGCAGGCGGCCTGGATATTTTTGGCTTTGTTGCGATAGAAACCCGTCGATCGAACTAATTCTTCCAAATCACTCAGCTCAGCATTGGCCATACTAGGCGCATCAGGAAATCGCCCAAACAGCTTGGGGGTCACAATATTCACCCGTTCATCGGTACATTGTGCCGACAAAATAGTCGCTACTAGCAACTGCACCGGAGTCTCATAATCTAAACTACAAGTAGCATCAGGATAATGCTCATGCAGGCGACGCATAATTTCTGTCGCTCGTTGTTTTTTTGGTAGTTTAACTTGGGCAGGCATTGGTGGAAATGATAGTTAAATAAATTCCCCAACCTTGCTCTCTCACAAGATTGGGGCTGGGCTAGTCAATTTGTTGCTACTTAAAAAACTGCTGAATTGTAGTCAAATTCGCGGTATCTCTAATAACTAAAAACACGCCCAAGCCTAACAACAAGGCTAAACCAGTTTGCATCACTGTTTCCTGGATTTTGTTAGGTAATGGTTTACCCAACAGCGCCTCAATTAACAAGAAAGCTAGCTGACCACCATCTAAAGCAGGCAGAGGCAAAATATTCATTACTGCCAAGTTGATGCTAATCAAAGCTGCAAACTGAATTAGGCCACTGGCATCGGAGCTAGCAATGTTTGCTCCAATTTC
>JAYSRP010000393.1:0-4015 GCA_043721015.1 Synechococcales cyanobacterium
TCAGCTAGTAATTTTAGCTCGATCACCAAAAATCTTTCCATCCAAAATTTTCTTAACTACAAGCCAAATCGTATTAAAGCCCAAGATTTTGACTCTCCCCGCTCAGATAGACCACTGCATGAAGGTATTGATTATGGATCAAGAGCTGGTATAACTCTAGGCACAGAAATCAACGCTGTTCAAGGTGGTGTAGCTACCCCAATATATAACTATTACACGAATTCTAAAACTGGCATCACAGATGCAGGGGTAAAAGTTACAGGTAAAGATTCACAGGGTCGTACTATTGAAGTTACTTATGGTCATCTTGATCGCAAAAGTGTAGAGCAATTGTTCAATGGTAAAAAAAGTATCGATGTAAATGCTGGGGATATATTGGGGAAAGTTGGAACAACTGGAAAAATTCGGGATGGGCAAGGTAGTAATAACGAGTATCATGTACATGTAAAAGTTCAAATTCAAGGTCAACCAGGCAAGCTTAATGCTCTTAAATATTTCCAACAGGAGTATAAAGCACAAAAGCTCAATGGGGATATACACCAAGAACCATGTAAAGGTGAACACATATCTGATCTGCACTCAGAAAACAATAATCAAGTGGTTCAAGATGAATCGATCGCACTGCAACGGTATCAAGCTATTGCTGATATTCTAGAAAAGGAAGGACTTCAGCCGGGTTCCTCTGATTGGAACAAGTCAGTTGTGCAAATTGCGATAGGTACTGATCTTAATGTTTCCGATATAAAGGACATTGCAAGACAAATACCAGGTATTGAACCTAAGGAATCTGATAGACTTGTCGAGGGAGCGACGAAAGAGGCACAGGTGACATTGACATAGCATTCAACCAATAAAGCTCAAGGCAGAATATTTTCCTTACTCAGTCACGGCAAGAAAATATAACTACAAATGGTATTAGGGGCACATTAAGCTCCTGATACCATTTTTTCGATAAAAATACAGCAAGATATGAGAAACTTAATGACAACCAGCTAGACAGATTCAGACCATCCCAGCTTATGTTTAAAATAGCCCCAGTTATTCTAGGTGCCTTAGCCTTCTCTTCACCTAACATTGCTTTGGCAGCAGATTCCAGCGCTATCATAAAAGCTGTTACAGTATCGATCGCCACCTCTGACAGCAACGGTTCTGGGGTAATTATCAAACGGGCTGGCAACAAATACACCATTTTGACCGCAGCTCACGTAGTCAGAAATACCCAAAAAACTTACTCGATCGGCACCGCTGATGGTCAGAAGCACCAAATCAGCAACCCCAAATTTTTCCCCCAGGGCATTGATCTGGCTGTCATCGATTTCACCAGCTCGAAATCATATCCAGTAGCTAAAATTGGTAACTCAGACAACAGTGAAGAAGGTTCTAGTGCATTGGTTGCAGGCTACCCCCGCAGCGATCGAGAAGTCCCCATCTACAGTCTACGCAAAGGGCGGGTTGTGGCTAACAGCAGTCAAGGATTTGACGAGGGCTATGGGATCGTATATAGCTCCAACACCTTGCCCGGCATGAGTGGCGGCGGTGTATTCAATGATTTGGGAGAGTTAATCGCAATTCACGGCAAGGGAGATGTTACGTCTAACGCTAGTCTTGGTAATGGAACCAGCAGTCCTGTACGGCTAAAAACTGGCTATGACTTGGGGATTCCCATCAATACTTTTATCAAATCATCTCAAAGTGTTGCCGGTTTTACGATCGCGCAAACACCAACTAATCCTCGAGATCGGCCAAGAGCCGGAGAGGCTTTTCTTCAGGGATTAAACCTGTATCGTATTAAAAAATATCCCGAGGCGATCAATGCTTTTAGTGAGGCTATCCAACATGACCCTCAAGATGCTGCCACCCATTACTATCGAGGGCTTAGCCAATATAATAGTCACAACTTTGCAGCAGCATTTAGTGATTTCGATCAGTCAATCAAGTTAAATCCTCAAGATGCTTTCCCGTATATGTTTCGGGCATTGACTTTCTTTGAAACGAAACAGGTAGACAAAGCAGAAGCCGACTTGAACCGCTCAATTCAACTTGACCCCAAAAATAGTTACCCTTATCTTTTTCGGGGTCTCTTAAATGCCAGTCCAGAACGCAAGAATATTTCTAAATCTTTTGCAGATATTCAAGAATCAATTAACCTTAATCCCACTGACCCAACACCTTACTTTTTTCGTGCTTTCATATACTATGGCCAAAAAAATCGACCGAAAATGTTAGCAGATTTACGCAAATCGGCAGATTTGTCTAAGGCGATCGGTGACATTAATGGCTATAACAGTACCATTAGCTTTTTAAGTATCTTGGAAAAGTATGGAGACCAACAGAAATGATATTTGCTAAATCTTACTTGTCAGTTACTCTGGGGCTAGCTTTGGTGATATTGGAAGTGGCTTCTGCGGCGGCCTTATCACCTCAAGAAGTTGGCCAATTGGTCAAGCCCTCGATCGTCCGAATTATTACTGATACAGGCAGTGTTTCTGGGACAATAATTAAGCAGCAGGGTCTGCGCTATACGGTGTTGACCACATCACGTATTGTTGATGGCACATCTCCCATCAAAATCATTACTAGTGATGGAAATACTCATTCCGTAATAAAATCTAGTGCTTATACTCCCAGCACAGGAGTAGAATTGGCAGTACTGCGCTTTAGTAGTAAAAAAACTTACAAGGCAGCTACCGTCTCTGATCCTATCTCGGTGTCTACTGGAGTTAATAGTAGCAATATTTTTATTGCCGGGTATCCCCAATCTACCGAAACAATCACTACTCCGGTTTATAGCCTGCGGATCGGGACTCAGAAACAATCAATAACATTAAAAGGTGGCTACACGTTGAGCTATAAGGCTAACCTTTTACCAGGGATGGAAGGTGGTGGAATTTTTGATAATAATGGTGTGATGATTGGGGTGAATGGTTATAGCCTGAAAGCAACCAATCGATCTGATGCCATCAATCCAAATATCAGTTTTCAAGATGGTTCTTTTGCGGGGATTGCTATTTCAGCATTTACGTCTTTGGCTTCCAGTCGATCGAATGGAGATTATACTCCTCCTGATTCTGCGGGTGAAAAACCCAGCACAGCACCCGATGTTAACGCTCTGCAAGCCACTTTTGCTGATATCCAAATTTTGGGGCAGGCCGGAGAGCATTTGCAGCGAGGTCGATATCAACAGGCAATTCAAGGCTACAGCACTTACATTAATAGCCACCCCAAAGAAGCTTTAGCCTATGGCTATCGAGGTAACGCCAAGCTTAAAGCGGGTGATAAACGGGGAGCCATTGCTGACTATGATATGGCGATAATCCTGAATCCAAGTTTGGCAGAGGCGTTGAGAAATAGAGCTATTGTCAAGGCTTCGGTGGGCGATCGGGCTGGAGCCTTGGCAGATGCCGAAAGAACGGTGCAAATTCAACCTAATAATCCTGATTACCTCTATCTGCTGGGACTGGCATATTTTGAAAATGGTCGCAGGGCTGAATCAGTCAAGGTATTGACAGCGGCGGCTAACTTTTACCAGCAGCAGGGCAACACACCACAGGCCACCAAAGTTAATAGCATTATTGATCGCATCAAAAAAGGTGATAATTGATGCCACCAGAAATTGCTGTATTTCCATCAGCAAAATCTCCACTTGTGGTCTTGTGATAGGATCTGGTGATATTTTTAGGTGTAGGGAAGGATTGTTAGAGAGCCATGACCGATTCAACCCCAAAAGCGATCACCGAAGATGCCAGCAACACGATCAATGAAAATGACAGCAGGCCGATTGCTCAGCATATTCAAGAACTCGAAGCCTACCTCGATAACTTATTGGTAGCTTTGCAGCGCGGTGAATTTCCGGTAAACCTGCAACGAGTCACCCAAGTCTTCGATCGCATCCTTACCACCGATCTGCCCCGCCTCAACCTCACCCCCGAAAAGCTCGTCGCCACCTACAACGATGTACCTAGCTTACTGGCCGCCTACTCGATCGAAGCCAACATTACCAGCGCATCTTTTCAAA
>JAYSRP010000394.1:0-8472 GCA_043721015.1 Synechococcales cyanobacterium
ATTGCCCCGCGAGAGCTTTTTCTTTGATGGTTGGCTGTTTCAGCCAAGTGAATCGAAAGGTAGACCCCTTGCCAAAGGTTGATTCCAAAGAAACTACACCGCCTTCGGATACCACGATTTTTTTGACGATGGCTAATCCTGCTCCGATATTTTCTTGGCGATCACGAGCTTTAAGGGTTTGAAATATAGTATAAATTTTTTCTTGAAACTGTGGTTCGATGCCTTCACCGTCGTCGGCTACAGCAAACTCGTATCGATCACCTTGATCGATCACTGATATTATCACTATACCAGTTTTTGTGAAATGGTGACGGATAGCGTTGTCTATAAGATGGCTGAATACTTGTCGCAGAGGCTGTTCTCGGGTATTAAAAACAGGCATAGGAGACTTTATCTTGATCGTAAAAGTATCAGGAGGTGTCAGAGATTGAATAACTTTGATAAGCAGACAATTTACATCTACAGAAGTAGTCAAAAAATGTCTCCGTCCGGCTTGTGAATATTCTAATAGACCATCTAGCAGCGCCTGCATCCGGTAAACTCGGCCTCGGAGTAAGTGCATTTGCGATCGAGTTTCAGCAGGCATCAATTTATCTAGGTCTTCTTCGATCCATTCAGATAAGCTGGCGATCGCTCGTAGCGGCGCTTTTAAATCATGGGAAGTAATGTAAGCAAACTGGTCTAGTTCATGGTTAATTTGCAGCAAAGATTGGTTGCTGGCAGTCAGCGATTCATTTAGGTCTAGCATTTGGACTGCTTTAGCTCGCAGTTTGGCAGCGGCCTGTTGCCGATCGGTGATGTCTCGAATAATTACGATCCGGTCATTATCTAGGGCGATGTTGTTAACAGAGATTTCGATCGGAAACCATTCCCCTTCTTTTCTTTGGCCCATGGCTTGCCAAATGCTTTCGGAATTCATCACATCTAGATCGTGACCATAATTGAGCAGTTTTTGAGTAGATTCAGCTTCGGAGCTTAATAGTTTTTGCCAAGGCCAGCCCATTACTTCATAATGCTGGTAGCCAAACATTTTGATGGCTGCACCATTAAAAGTTTCAATTTTGCCCTGACTATTAATTATCAAAACTCCATCTACCACATTAGCCATAATAGCCTGAATTAGGTTGCGGCTTTCCAGTAAACGGATTTCTCTTGAGCGCATTTCATTAGATAGTTCTTTAAGCAACTGCATTGCAAAAACAGATCCACCAATACTTATGAACATACCACTCCAAATAACATAAGTATTTAAAGCGTTCTGGCTTTCTGCTAAAATCTGACTGGTATGATCCACATACATGTACAATTCAATCATCCGTCGGCTAAGTAAAGTGTATGCTATCACTGTTGCAACTAAGCAAGTTAAAGGAATAGCAACTGCGATCAAGCCTCGGCTTTCAATCGAGAGTCGTTTCCAAGCATATTTTGTCTTTTGCCAACCAATATTCATGAAATTCACTACAAAACCGTTTCAACAAAATTTAGAGTAGACTACTAACTAGCTGGCGTTCCTCCAAAGGTTTTTAATATGAGCAATATCCGAGTGGCATTAGTCGAAGATCATGACGTGGTGCGCATTGGTTTACGCACTGTTTTACAAAGTCAGGATGGAATTGAGGTGGTTGGGGAAGCTAGTAATGGTCAACAGGGGTTGACGTTATTACAAACCACTAAACTAGATGTAGCATTGATCGACATTGGCTTACCAATTATGGATGGGATTGAGTTAACCCAGCGGTTTCGGCAATTCCAAAAGGAGCAGCCGACGATGACGGCTAAGGTGCTAATTTTGACCATGCAGGGTAACGAAGAAGCTGTTTTAGCCTCTTTTGCTGCCGGGGCTGACTCTTACTGCATGAAAGATGTCGCCATCGATCAATTGGTCGAAGCCATTCGGATTACTCATGATGGCAATGCCTGGATCGATCCAAATATTGCCAGCATTGTCTTACGACAGATGCGGCAGAGCATTACATCACCGGCTCCTAAGAACACGATCGAAATTCGATCGGTAGAGTCAGAATACGAGCAGGTGCTAGCTTCAGACCCGGTGACAGAGAGAGAGCGGGAGGTGCTAGAGCTAATGGTGGCCGGTTGCACCAACGTTGTGATTGCAGAGCGCTTATTTATTACGGTAGGGACAGTTAAGACCCATGTCAGAAATATATTAGCGAAGCTCTGCGCTCATGACCGTACCGAAGCAGCAGTCAGAGCTTTGCGATCGGGCATTATCTCCTAAGGTCAAACGGCTTATTTGCCTGCCCATGATCCTATATGAATTTATGGTAGGTTGTCTACCAGTCGTTTGATGTATTTTTGGATTAGCTGATATGAGCTTAAATCTGTCTATGTAATGATTTTATAACTTTCCAGAATCTATCTAAGGATAGAGAGACATTGCACACTACTTTTAATGATTTTGGCTCGACCAAAAGAAATGCTCTCTAATCTTCTCCCGGTAGACCAATCGAATGTTCTGAACTCTTCTGCAAAACTCCCAAAATTGCCTGGGGGTTAGTAGCCTGCTTCATTGCCTCTGCCTCTAGGTCATCACGATTTTTGACATTGGGCAAATCTACCCGTAGTTCTTCTACCAACGAAATTAGTTTGGCAATCTTCTGCTCAGTCAGCAAATTAATTTGCAGGGCCAATTGCGCTCGCTCTTCACTTAACCCCTCCTGGCGAGTTTGATAAATCAAAACCCCGGTAGAAATTAAGAGTCCAGCTACCTCTAACCACTTGTCTGAAAAGTCGAAGAGTGGAAAGTTTTTCGGTAAAATATTTTGATCTGCAAAATGGCTATATCCTCCCCAAACAGTAAAAAGTACTATTTGAAAATAAAGAAACTGCGGCTGGCCAAAGACAGCAGCAATCTTGTCCAAACCTCGCTGATGAGCTGTCGCGTTCTGCTGCTGCTGGTCTTGATGGTTAGAAATCACCTCTACATTTTTAATGACTTGCTCTGGCAAAAGCTCGATCGCCTTTACCAGTAAATCTTGATTGGCAGCTTGAGCCTCAATGACGGCATCTTTTTGTTCTTGAGTCGGCATGTTTATTTCCTAAGAAGATTTTTGAACCCAAACCGATACCGAACCACCATTGCAACGAAATTCTGCCCAGCCATCATTGTTAGTTGTAATCGACTCGGGCACATGTTCGGTGATATCTAGATAAGTGCAGTTGGGATGTCCAACATCCATCCATTTACCACCGCCATCACCGTTGCTCAACACCACCGCCATGCCGCCAGGATGTTCTTTATCACCCAGCCTTGTCCAGCCGATCGTGCTGGGGTGATCAAAATAATCTTGTTGTTCTCCATAGGCGTAGGTTTGACGAGCATCAAGAAATTTATCAATTAACCACTGATGACAATCCATCCAAATTTCGTATTCTTCGCCATCTTTAGTATCTTGATAGTGCGCGCCGTAGTAGTCCCCATAAAAAATACAGGGGTATCCGGCTTCTCTTAGCAAAATCAGGGCATAGGCTAAAGGTTTAAACCAAGCTTCCACGATCGATTCCAGTGACTGAAGCGGCTGCGAATCGTGATTATCGACGAGCGTGACGGCCAGAGTTGGTTGCTGTTGCACCAAAGTACCATCAAAAATCTGTCGCAGGTCGTAGGTTTCACCAGCTTGACTGGCAACGTGAAAATTGTAGTGTAGTGGAGCATCAAATAATTGTACTTTGCCCTCAGTAGTATCAATAAAGCTATTCAGGGCATCTATTTCATAAGACCAGTACTCCCCCACAGCATATAAATCTCGTTGAGCATGACTACGAACATGGGCTAGCCATTCTTGAAAAAACTTTGCTGAGATGTGTTTCACCGCATCAAAGCGGAAGCCATCAATATTGGTAGTGTCGTAAGACCATTCTCCCCAATATTTGAGTTCTCCTACGACCTCAGGGTTCTCCATATCTAGATCACAGCCCATCAGGTAATCGAAATTACCTTTCTCTAAATCTACATTTTCATCAAAAGATTTACCCTTGAGCAAATATACTGCCGATTCTCCCTCATTGTAAGCATTGTTATCGATCGCATCAAAGTGCCACCAGTGCCACTCCATGCTGGAATATTTGCCCGCCCGTCCGGGGAAAGTAAAGTGAGTCCAAGCTTTGATTTTTTGATATTCACCAACTGTGGCATTCCGATCTTCCAGATCAAAAGGAGTTGCTTCTACTTCTTCAGCTTGATCTGCACCCATTTTATGGTTAAAAACCACGTCAGCATAAATCCGAATCCCCGCTTTTTGGGCTACTTGAATGGCCTGAACATATTCATCTTTAGTGCCGTACTTAGTACGCACTGAGCCTTTTTGATCGAATTCACCCAAATCGAATAAGTCATAAACACCATAACCCACATCCATGCCTCCGGCAGTGCCTTTGTAGGCTGGTGGTAGCCATAAAGAAGTAATCCCCACCTTTGCCAACTCACTAGCCTGTTCGGCTAACTGATTCCATAGGCTACCATCTGCCGGAATATACCAATGAAAGTACTGCATCATTACGCCGTTAGGATCAGACATGATTATTGTGTTGATAGGGTAAATGGCAAATTAATTGCTATCTCTAAATTTTCCTCGGAATAATATCTGTCTGTCTATCAGGCAATTGGAAGATTTATTAGCTATGGCGACGATGGTAATTATCTATCTAATGAATATGATGATAACTCATCAAATCTGTCTAAGGAGAGAGGGCATTTGACTTTTTTTATGCAGGACGAAGCTTATTTAGCCAAAAATTCAGTTGGCAGTGAAATTCGGTTGAATTGCTGATGGTCGATCGATAGAGATTAGTATCTATTCACCTACTCTGACAATCTATCGATCGATTGATTGATTTACTGCGAATTATCAGTATAACTAGAGTAAATTAGTCAAAAAAACTACATGTCATGAAATTCAACACCACCACCCTAATCTCTAATATCAAACGCTACTTCACTAAGGCAATTGGAGTAATGTTAATTGCCGGGATGATTTGGCAAGGTTCTGTCTTAGGCATCGATTCAGCATTTGCAGATGGAGTACTAACCGGCACTGTCACAACTCCCTTGCTAGCCAGCTCTAGTATGTCAAAACAAGTTAGTAACAAGATGGATGAAGTAAAAGACAAAGCAGCATCGGCTATGAAGGACGGAAAGAAGTCTGCTGAAAAGAATATGAGTAAAACCAAAAAATCGATCAAAAGCAGTGCCAAGAAAGCAGGGGCATCGGTAAAGGAAAATACCAAGGAAGTCAAAAACTTCTTGGGGTTCTAGCACTACCGCAGTGAAACTTCAATCAGTTTCACTGCTCTGGGTGCTGGCCTAGACATTGAATTAGCTAGCAATTTCACTACTGAAAACATTCTGCTCACCACTATAAATTAGAAGGAATGCCAATGAACATTCAAAGCATAGCTTTATTCATCGCCTTATCCAGCGCCATTACTACTTGTAATACCGCTGGAGCGATGGCTACATCTACAGGCACTCCTAATCCTAATGACTCCAATGTCAAAGCATCAACTGCAATAGCTCAAGCTAATCTGAGTGATTATGCCAGTAGCTGGGCAGAGCCTTTTATTAAAGTACTAATCGACAAAAACATCATTGTTGGTTATCCGGATGGCACTTTTCGTCCCGAACAGCTAGTTACTAGAGCTGAATTTGCCGCCTTGCTGAACAAATCATTTGAATTAACCCCCATCCGCGAATCTCGCGCTTTTCCAGATATCCCTGAAGGTTATTGGGCAGGTGCAGTAATTGAGAAAGCATATCGATCGGGGTTTTTAACTGGGTACCCTGATAACACCTTTGGTCCAACCCGTAACATCATTCGGATTGAATCGCTGGTGTCTTTAGTAAACGGGAGTAAATTACAAGCCAATAACTCTGCCGATCGGGTAGATGAGCTATTTGCTGATGCCGCCCAAGTGCCCGTCTATGGCCGCAATGCCCTGCTTGCCGCTACTCAAAAATGCGTTGCAATTAGTGTGTCATACCCAGTTAGCAAAACCTATGACCCCAATAGACCGGCCACTAGAGCAGATGTTGCCGCTTCCATTCACCAAATTTTAGTGGCATCGGGTAGATTGCCCGCACTGCCGATCGATAATCCTGCCCAAAAATATATCGTGAACTGTGCCCCAGCTCCGGTATTAACCAAAATTACTGAGCAAGATATCCTCAACCGCACCAACATTGGCACCGCGCCCGAAATTATTGCAGGCAGCCGTCGTAAACCAGTAAACGCCCCGGTTAATGGAGTCACTACTCCCAGCGCTTTTGGCGCAAACTGGGGTGATGTATTTGTGGGAGCAGGCTACCAAAGCAATTTACCAGCAGCGATCGCTCCGCCCGGAGATGGCAATAGCACCATCTATGGGGCTGGGATTGGCCTCGGAAATGCCCGGAGCCTAGTTGGTTTAGAAGCTTCCTATACTTCTGCTGGCAACACCATTGGCGAAAGAGGTGGAGTTAACTTTAAACTTCATAAACAATTGGGTGAAAATGTCTCGGTTGCTGCTGGTTGGGAAAATGCCATTCGTAATGGCTATGTTGCTACTAACGATCCCAAAGATACATTCTATGGTGTAGTTACCGGAATCCTGCCCCTAGGCGAAACCAGTAACTTCACAGCCTCTGTGGGCGCTGGTAATAGTAGATTTCGTAACTTCGGCGATTTAGCCGCAGACAGAAGCAACACTAATGTCTTTGGTAGCTTAGGCTTTCGTGCTTCTGAGAACTTTGGTGTAGTTGCTGACTACAATGGTCGCAATGTGAGCCTTGGTCTACCAATAACCTTCAAGTTGGGGGACAGTGTCGGCTTGCAAGTAACTCCATCTTTGTTGGACGTAGCAGGCGACCAAAATACTGGGCCAAAAAGCCGCTTTGCGATCGGTGGCGGCATCGGAATTAACTTCTAGTCGGGTTGGTGAGCTGCTAGCAGCTCACAGCAATATTTTTCTTTTTGAACTCTGTAAACTACTAACTTTTTGTGTCCTATGAAAACCAAAAATCTCTATCTAACCATCGTCTTGACCATCAGTACCATCTTTTCAACTGTTACTACAGCTAATGCTCAAAGATTTGTAGACGTAATTGGCAATCCTCCCTACGGTTCTGATCCAGTGCGGGGTGTCTTGGGCAGTGGTGCAACTCCAGGCAATTCAACTAATGCTGCTTTTAACAGTGATATTCAGAGCAGAGTTAATGCTGCTGGTGCTACTCTGACAGTAGCAAGCACTAGTGGTAGTCAATCTGTCAATGGTAATACGATCGAAGTAGAAGCCAACACTGCCGAAATTGTTTTGGCTGTAATCAATTCCCCCCAAAACTCTAATACTCCAGCTAGTAATGCGTTGATCGCTGCTTTGGGTGGCGGTTCGGCGGCTCAACAGCTAGCTGGATCTATGCAAGGTCTAAGAGGTAGTAATGGATCGATCGATCCAGTCATTCTTACAGGAGCAGTTAGTTCTTATAACAACTATATGAGATCTTTGATTGATAGTTCTCAAGCCACTCAAAAGCCATCATCTGAACTAGATAGTTTCCTGCAAAGGCTGCCAACTGGGCAGAAAGCTGTTCAAGCAGTTTTAGGTAAATTATTAGAAGCTACCAAAGTTTCATAAGCCAGTCATTTCTCCTTGGTCAATTCAATAAGGAGAAATGATCGACTCTGCTACTATTTTTATTGGTAGCGAGCTTTAATTAATATTTGTAAAATCCAGGGGCAACATTTATGATTACCATTCAATCTCGTCATTCTCAATTGGAAGCTTGCATCGAAGCCTGCCTTAAATGCCTCCGTGATTGCGAAAAATGCACGATCGTTTGTTTAGATAGCGATATGGTGCGGACAATGTCTCTTTGTATTAAAACTTGTCGGGACTGTGCCGATCTCTGTGCTTTATGCACCCATTTTATGGCTCGTAATTCTAGTCTTTACGGTGAGCTGTGTTATCTCTGTTCTGAAGCTTGTATTAGATGTGCTAACGAATGCGAAAAGCATGATGATCATCTATGTCGTTTATGTGCTGAATCTTGTCGGCGCTGTGCCGAGCATTGCCTTCAGTTAGTAGCAGTGACAGTAAAGCCCATATCTTATATCTAGGATCAGTAAGCAATTTAAGTGTCTAAATTTATCAATCGTAATCCTTGCAGGCTGAGATTTTTCTATGGTCAACATCGCCTTTCTATCTATTTCTGCTTTTATCGTAATTGCAGGTATCTTTGTATATGCCTTATTCAAAAAAAGGAAGCAACGCATATTTTTTGATGTAACTCCCCCAAATCCTTGCGATCGATGTCGCTACCTGAGTTGCAATTCATATCTTAAGTGTGCTCTCCATCCATCAGTTGCCCTTACAGAAAGAGCAATAGACTGCAAAGACTATCACCCTAAGCATGAGAAAAAAATAATCAGGAATTCAAGGCGATTATTAGAAATGATTCAAAATATCTTGCTTAGATAA
>JAYSRP010000395.1:0-1945 GCA_043721015.1 Synechococcales cyanobacterium
GAACTAAGGAAAATAATACATCGCCATCTTGATTTTTCAAGCCGTGGCAAGTTTTCTAGTGTTTTTCTGTTTACCAGGAGTTATTGAGATGTTACTTTATTCTGGACTTTAGCATCAAATTTATCCTTGCTCCACGTAAATTTTCATATCTCAAACATCACTGGTTGATTGCCCTATCGCTGCTGGTTCCAGCATTACGAGTCTTTCGGATTATGCGAGTCATTCAACCCTTGCAATCGATTCATGGGGTGCGAGGATTCCAGTTGCTACGGATCACGATCGGCACTAACAGAGGAATGCGCTTATTTGGTGCCAGCGTTCAGCGGCGTGGGTTTGGCTATGTAGTGGGATTAACTGTAATTATTACTTTGATTGGATCGGCTGGAATGTATACATTCGAGCGAGAAGTTTCTAACGGGATTATTACTGATTATGGAACTGCGCTATGGTGGACGGCGATGGTGATGACCACGATCGGATCTGACTACTTTCCGAAAACGGCAGAAGGGCGAGTACTATGCTTTTTGCTGGCTTTATATGCGGTGGTGGTTTTTGGCTATTTGACAGCAACATTAGCTACGTTCTTTATCGACAGAGACGCAGACAGTGATGATGCCGAACTAGCGAGTGCAAAATCGATCAAAGCATTGCAAACAGAAATCACTGCTTTGCGGACTGACATTCAGGCTTTAATAGGACAAGACGTTGACCAAAGTTAAATGTCTCAGCTACTTTATCCCTACCAATAGGAATAGATTATGATTAAAAATAACGGCTAGAAATCTGTCTGTTGGATGATCTATTTGTAGGTGGTTTCGATTAGGATTGGAGTTGTAAAATGTATTCCGCCGTGATGGTGGAACAATCCATCATTTCTGGGGTTCGGAACTACTCTATATTCCGCCAGAACCTAGACAGGAATATCGCCACAACGATGCCCTCGACTCGCTCTGGAATATGCTCGATCTTACTCCTGAAGGACGCGGAGATTTTCATCCTCAACTGAGTTGTGCGCGATCTGCAAGATTTAGACGGCTTGCGCTACAGGTCATCTCTGAGCGAGCAAGTGCCCAATGCTAAAAGAACCCAATCAAACAAAGGAACACACCATGAAATCTAATACCTATCTCTATTTCAACGGTCAATGCGAAGCAGCATTCAAGTTTTATGAACATTGCCTAGGTGGCAAAATTATCTCAATGATGACCTACGGAGACTCGCCAATGGCATAACAAGCCTCCTCTGAATTGCGTACTCAAATCATGAATGTAACCTTAACGGTGGGCGACGTTGTATTGATGGGTTCTGACGCTCCGCCCGATCGCTTTAATAAACCACAAGGTTTCGATGTGAATCTCGTGATAGTAACGGAAATATAGAAGGTTGTTTTACAAAAGATGAATTGCTGACCAATCTGACAATCTATTGGACAACGCAAACTATCAACTCTGCATTCCACATTTATTTTGAATCTATGCAAGCCATGTATAATCCAACTGGTAAAACAGCAAAAAGAATTGAGGTTCCTACGGCTGTGGCAATATTTCCCAAAGACCTTATAAATGCCCCCAAAGATTTTGCCGACAGATTTTTTAATGTGCAGCAATGGACTGAAATGCCTAAAGGCGGACACTTTGCCGCGATGGAACAACCCGAACTGTTGGCTGAGGATATCAGGAAATTTGTCATCAATATGCAAAATCAACGCTAACTAAATGGAAGGCGGCGATCGTTTAACGGATGTGGCGATGGCAAGATGCTTGATTAAGTATCCAATTGAAAATAAAAGAGAAATTATTATGTCAGAAAACAAAGCAACACAAAGGCAGCCGACAGCGGTAGATGGCCAGAAACCAAATCGATCCCAACACTTCGCCTTGGCTCACTATTCGCGTACCTCAGCACAATCGCCAGCATGATTGCATTCGTCAACAATGTTGTCGCT
>JAYSRP010000396.1:0-8454 GCA_043721015.1 Synechococcales cyanobacterium
GATCAGCCAAAAGCTGTAACAGTTCACCATGGAGCGACTCGCGCATCAATAGTTGCTCCGGAGAAATCTCTTCGGCTTCTAATAGATCACCTAGCTCAGTGTCTTTGTCTTTACCGACTTTGACATCGAGAGAGATCGATCGGGGCACCCGCATTAAGACTTCTTGCACCTGTGCCGGAGTCATATCTAAATGCTTTGCCACTTCTTCTAGTTTCGGTGGAACACCACCTTGAGTGAGCTGGCGCTGCACCTTGCGGATTTTATTCAGCTTTTCGGTAATGTGAACCGGCAAGCGAATATTGCGGCTCTGAGTGGCCAAAGCACGAGTGATTCCTTGACGAATCCACCAATAGGCATAGGTACTAAATCGATAGCCCTTAGTGGGGTCGAATTTTTCCACAGCCCGCTCCAAGCCCATGGTGCCTTCTTGAATTAGATCCAAGAGTTCTAAGCCCCGGTGCTGATACTTTTTGGCTACCGATACGACTAGGCGCAAATTGGCCTTGATCATATGCTCTTTGGCCTGAATACCCCGAGTTTGAATTTCTTCTAACTCCACTAAAGAAACCTGAGAAATTTCGGCCCAACGCTGCCGACCTACAGCTAACTGGGGTTTCAGGATATCTACTTCAATGCCCGCTGCCGTTGCCCAGCGCTCAGGAGAAGGCCGATGACCAAGTTGAGCTGTCAACTGCTCTCGAATAGTCATTAAGCGCACAAACATCTCAATAATGCCGTCATTACTTTCACCGGCTTGCACTGCCGTAGCAGCAGTATTACGCTGTTCTACTATTTGCAAATAGCGCTGTACTGCTTGAGATTCACCAACTTCTTCGTCTCTATTTAAAAGTTTTACCTTGCCAATTTCTTGCAAATAAAGACGCACCAAGTCCTTACTGTAAGACATTTTAGCTTTAGGAACAGCTTGTTCATTTTCCTCATCATCTTCTAAGATATCTACCCATTCTTCGGGTAGTTCGTCTTCGTCTAGATCAATATTATTGGCTGTTTCTTCTAAGACTAATTCTTCTTCGTCATCATCGATAACATCAGAAACTATTAAAGCCTCTGGCGTTGACAAATCTTGGTACTTAGCTAACAAATCGGGGGTGGTTGCCATACAAGGGATCTCAATCCTACTCAACTCAGTCAAATTTTGGACTGTAAATCATGCCACCAAAAATAAATTTGGCCACATTATTACTTAGGGGTTTAATGGGGGGTAGAAGTTTTGTCAGAAGTCGTTTGCCTTTGGTGCAAGTAGAGTAATTGCTATCACTTGTAATTGAAGCTATTACGGTTTTAATTAACAGTAACAGTTTGCAGATTACAAAGCATTCTGACAATGGATAATATCGCCAAGAGGCGAACCGAATCATGAAAGCTGGTTTTGTTTCGTAATATTAGCTTGCCCAGTTTTGACAATGAAACTACCATCAACGACTAAGATTTGTCCCAATAAGTTTCGCAAAAAAAGATGAGCACTTAGCTCATCTATACTCATCTGGATTTGATTGGCTGGTTAAAATGAATTAGTTAATGCTCAAAATCCAAGTGCCAGCATATCTGGCCAAAGGAAACGCGGCACTGCTTTTGATCTGACAGTCAAAGTAGAAAATGCCACCGCTATCAGGGTTTTGGACGTTGTTTAGAACAATCTCAACTTCCTGTCTGGTTTGCAGGCGTTTATCAAGGGTAATTTGCACAGTTCTTTTTTCTTTATCCCAGTTTGCCTTGGCCACTGGAATTGACTTACCACCGACATTCACTTCGATTTGTTTATCATCAAATCTGCCCTGGTAGTAGTCAGGATAAACAATATTAATTTCGGTTGCACCTAAGGGCATTTTGTTCCCAGATAAACGCAAGCGATAGCGATCGGAGGTCGATCGATTGCCAAAATCTAGGCTGTAGCTCAGTTGGTCTTTGGGATCTACGCCGCTAAACAGGGTGAAGTCGGCTTTACTAGGACTAATCGGCAAGACAGCGGCACAGCTCATGGCGGCTACGACAGTCAAGACTCTTCCCCAAAACAATCTAGCCACGTCATTCTCCTCAGAATTGATTATAAAAATTTGTCATCTAGAATCTAGCACATTGACATCCTCCACAAAAGACCCAATAGTCACCGTTAAGGAGATTTGATCGATTTGCTTTCTGGGGATTTGGCCGCTAAATCTATGGGAGTTTTAGCCAACATATCCACGTTGGGTGCCAACTCGGCTGGAATTTTTCCGGCTGGAACTTTTCCGGGGCGGCGGGAAATATTTTTCTGAGCTTTTGCGTTCAGAATCCAATTGCGAATGGTGCGCCGCAGATCGGACCAGAGTTGCAGGACAGGATCGATCGATCGCACCCATAGACTAGGCTGTTGCCATTGTCTAGCCGCCTCTACTAACAGGCGACTATGAGTAATAGTGATGCCAGGAAAATCGGCTAAGACATCGATCCGGACTTTTTGCCACACGGCTAAAGCCAAAATCTGCACCAGCTCGGCGGCATCTTCACCGACCACCGTCGCGCCGATTAAATAGCCATTAGGACGCACCATTAGCTTTACGAAGCCCTGGTCACTCTCGGTTAATAGCGCCTTGGCATTGTCATGATAATAACTGCGCAGTACCATCATTCTTTGCTGAAAGCGATCCCGCGCCGTCGCTTCAGTAATCCCGATTCTGGCGATTTGAGGATAGCTAAAAATTGTCCAGGGAATATAGTCGAGCTTCGCGGAGCGAGTTCTCCGAGACAAAGCATTATTCACGGCCAACTGGGCTTCGTATTCAGCCAAATGCTCGCCATAGTATCCTCCCGGTGCACTGCCACAGACACTGCCACAGGCGTAGACAGCCGGGTTGCTAGTTTCCATTTTGGTATCGACCCTCACCCCTAGCTCGTCATAGTCTACCCTTGCTGCCACCAAATCAAAAGAGTCTACCCAGGGCTGTTCTGGCACCGCCACAAAGATTTCTTCGATGTGAATAATCCGGCGATTAACAATCACATATTTACTGCCGTCTTGATTTCCGGCTTCCGAGACAACGGCATTGGTAATGAGCTTTACCCCCGAGGCTTCGAGCTGAAACTGAATCGCTGCGACGGCATCGGGGTCTTCGCGGGGCAAAATGCGATCGGCAGCCACAATCAGGGTAATTTCGTAACCCAAACAACGCAGCGCCTGCGCCATTTCTACCCCGATCGCCTCGTCGCCAATAATTGCCCAGCGGCGCGGCACATCGGATCTTTTTAAAACTTGCGACAAGCTGGCTGCCGTTAAGTAACCAGTGGCCGCCAAACCAGCGATCGGGTAGTCGGTGCTGGGCTGTGAACCCATCGCCAGTAGATACTTTCGACCTCGCAAACTGCGCCGAGGAGTATTGAAAGCTAGCTTAGGCAACCGCTGAAAGGAACCAGTTTCTTCGACAATATCGACACCTTTGGCGGCCAGCATGGGTAAAGCAATGTCGCTGGTCAAATGATTGATCGCAGTGGCTGCATACTGCCAAGGATAATGTGGGCTGCGATTGGCTCCATGCAAACTGGCTTGGTACAAGGCATGAGGATAAAAATGCGAGCCAGTATCCAAAGGCGTAGGGGGCATGACCAGAGCTACTCTTGCCCGCTCTGCTGCTTGCTGTGCAGCCACTCTGGCCGCATAGGTATTACCAATAATTACTAAGTCGTAGTCTACAGCCAAAACTTGCACTCCAACCATCAACCAACCTATTTTAAGCGGATAGTTGCAAATAACGACGGACTAAAATAATTGCCACTAAATCATCGATCGGGCGGGGCGGCAGCCGCATCCCTTGGGGGATCAGGCGTTGGAAGCCTTGGGGTGGATACATTTCCCAATATAAATCGCGGGCAGCTAAAGTGCTGTAATGCTCATCTACTAGGGAGATTAGCATTTTTGGTAAAGCCTGGGTAAGTTTTTTTTGCCACTGTTTGGCAGTGGTGCGATCGCCCATTACCACTTGTGATACTTGCCACTGGGTACAGAGAGCAGGGAGTTGCTCTAGCAGAGTGTCGGAGGAGATAACTTCATGATACGAAGCTACTCCCGTTCCATCGACCACTGCCACGCCGCATTTGTCCTTACCCGGATCGAAGCCTAGATATACCATTAGCGAGTATTTTTCAGCGCATCACCCTGGCGAGTAAACTGATCGGTAAAGATACTCATTACCGTGCGATCGCGCAGTTTGATATTGGCATTAATGCTCATGCCGTTTTCCAACTTGATATCTTTGTTATTTACGCTCATCGCCTGCTTATCTAATTTAATTTTGGCTGGAAAACGATAGAACTGGTTTGCTTGATCCGGCGGTAAGACATCGGAGCCAATCCACTCTACGGTGCCTTTAACATCGCCAAACTCACTGAAGTTAAAGGAATCAACTCGCACATCAACTTTCAAAGGCTGTCCGGTCTGTTGAGCTTCGGCAAACCGCGATGTCACAAAACCAATGTCTTTGTTGGTAATGTAAATTTTGGCTACCAAATTGTTATCTGGGACAATTTGGACGATCGCATCAGGGGAGTTGCTATTGACCAAGCCCTCAGCAAAAGCCTTGAGTTCAAACACGGTGCCATCAGCAGGCGATCGAATTTCTTGATATTTCAGGTTTTGGCTAGCTTGAGTAAGCTGGCTGCCCAGTTCGGTGATTTTCTTTTCGTTCTCAACAATAACTTTGTTGATTTGGCTATCGATTTCGGCAATCCGCTTATCGTTTTCAGAAGTGCGGGCATAGAGTTCTTTTTGGTTACCTGCTACGTTCTGGCTGAGCTTGGCTTGGCTTTGCCCCACACTGAGCTGTAGTCTTTTCAATTCTTCGTCTGACTGAGCAATTTCAGCGGTGCGCTGACTGATCAATTGCTGTTGCTCTTGAATACGCTGCTGTTGATTTTGAGCTTCAATGCGGCTAGCTGACAGCAATCTACGTTTTTCTTCTTCTAAGCGCCCTTTTTCTTGAGTTTGCTGCTCTAGTTCGCTTACACGAGTATTGACTTCTTGTTCTTGACGAGATACCTGCACACGGGCAACGGCACCCTCTTTAGCTGCTGGGCCTAAGTCTCTCAAGATAGCTGCATTACTGCGGACAGCCTGTTGAGCGGCGATCAGGCGAGCCTGGTTTTGACCCAACTGTCGATCGACTTGAGCTAGTTCAGAAATCAATCGAGCACCACCGCTCTGCATTCCAGATTTAAGGCTAGAAATATTATCTTTGTAACCAACGATTTGGTTCAACAAACCTTGATGGCGTATCCGATTTTCGTTTTTTTGCTTTTCGACCTGACCTACTTCAAACTGACCGGCAGCCAAGCGAGTGTTTAATTCGGCGACGTTAGTGCGTAAACGGCTTTGTTGCTCAGGAGTTAAGGTTCCACCATTAGCACCGGCTAATTCCGTCCGGAAAAGCTGATTTTCGGCAGCTAGCGCATTGCGGCTGCGGGTTAGAGCTAAAACTTCGGGCTTAATGTTGGCACTGGCCGAAGCCGTGCGTGGTGCTCCAGGGTTAAGCTGACTACGATAAAACCGATTTTCTTCTTCGAGAGCGGCCTTGGTGCTAGCCAAAGAGCTGAGCTGCGATTCTGGGACAGTGGATTCTAACTGTACTAACAAGTCACCAGATTTGACCTTGTCACCATTTTTGACGAAGACTTTCTTTACCACTCCACTAATGGGGGCCTGTACTTTTTTCACATCACTGACCGGCTCTAACTTACCTTGGGCGGGTATGGCTTCTTCGATCCGAGCAAAGCAAGCCCACAGCACCAAAGATGCAGTAATGCCCATAATGCCCCAAACGATCGCCCGCGACCAAACTTGAGACTGTTGAAACACCACCGACTGGCCAAAGTTAGTGGCCGTAAACAAGCTGCTTTCATCCCGGTTAGCCAAATTGGCATTGGGTCTGACCGGACGAAGTTCGGCTGGCTCCAGCTTGGCTAGTTGGCCGCTAGCAGGCTGCCGATCTTCAATTTTCTTGCTGCTGTCCATTGGTGCTCCTGAAGGTGATTAAAAGGGGTTGAGTTTAGGGGGTATCAGAAAAATTTAAGCCTGGAACTCTTGCTGTTGATACAGGCAGTAATAGCGGCCTTTGAGCGCCATTAGGTCATTGTGAGTGCCCTGTTCTACCACCAAGCCTTTATCCATCATGACAATAACATCAGCCGATCGGATAGTGCTGAGGCGATGGGTGATAAAGAACACTGTTCTGCCCTCGAAAGCCGATGCCAAGTTCACACAAACTTGGCGCTCACTATCATAGTCTAAAGCACTAGTAGCCTCATCTAAGATCAAGAGTTGGGGATTTTGCAACACGGTACGAGCGATCGCAATCCGTTGACGTTGTCCACCAGACAGAGCCGAACCACGTTCACCTACTTTGGTGTTGTAACCAGAGGGTAGATCCATAATAAACTCATGGGCAGCGGCGATCTTGGCTGCTTCAATGATCTGTTCAGAGGTTGCTTCTGGGTTAGTAAGAGCAATGTTTTCTTGAATAGTGCCATTAAATAGCAAGGTGTCTTGGAGTACAACTCCAACTTGTCGGCGCAGCGAATACAGCTCTACCTTATTGATATCATAGCCATCGATTAATATCCTTCCGCTCTTTGGCGCATAAAGTCGCGGCACTAGTTTCATGAGCGTACTTTTACCAGAGCCACTTAATCCCACAATGCCTATAAATTGACCCGGTTCAAAGGCCAAATTCACATTGTTGAGCTGTAAAGCGGGGCTGCCAGGAAAGCTGAAGTTGAGGTTTTCAAACTTCACGGCACCATCGATCGAAGGCAATGGAATATTATTTAGGTCTTCTTCAGTCACTTCTTGGGGCGTATCAATAATGTCACCTAAGCGCTCTAGAGATAGAGCCGTTTCTTGGAAACTCTGCCAGAGCTGAACTAAACGAAGTAAAGGCTGAGTAGTGTAGCCTGCAATAATTCGGAAGGCGATGAGCTGACCAAGGGTGAGCTTATTATCTAGCACCAAGAAAGCCCCAACCCATAGCAGTAACAGACCAGAGAACTTGTTTAAGAAGCCGCTGATTGCCCCGGCATTAGTAGAAGTAGTAGCAGTCTTAAACCCAGCGCTTACATAGCGGGCATAGCGCTGCTGCCACTGCCAACGGGTGCGCAGCTCAATATTTTGGGCTTTGATGGTTTGGATGCCGCCCACTACTTCTACTAAGTAAGACTGAGTTTCGGCGTTACGCTCCGCTTTCACTCGGAGCTGCTTACGGACGATCGGCGACACAATCCAAGTCAACATCGCAAAGGCCGGTAAGGTCGCTAGAGCAACCAGAGTCAAGAGGGGGCTATAGAACAGCATCACTGCGATATAGACTACTGAAAAGATCGCATCTAGTACCACGGTCAGCGCTGTACCTGTGAGAAACTGGCGAATATTTTCTAGCTCGTTAATCCGAGTGGCTAGTTCCCCTACTGGGCGTTTTTCGTAGTAGCTCAGAGGCAGGCGCAGCAGGTGATCGATAATCTCGGAACCCAAAGAAAGATCAATACGATTGGTGGTATCGACAAACAAATTAGTCCGCAGCGCCGTCAAAATTGCTTCGACAATCGCCATGGCAATCAACAGCGCTCCAAAGGTGTTTAGGGTGGCTGGGCTATTTTGGTTAATTACTTTGTCGATGATTAGCTGAGTCATTAGGGGGTTAGCCAAACCAAACAACTGCACAAACAGCGAAGCCACCAAGACCTCGATTAGCACTTTGCGGTGCTTTTTCACTGCCGGAATAAACCAGGTCAAACCAAATTTTTCGGCGCTGGCGGCTTTGGGTGGCTGAATTAGCAAAATTTCGCCGCTGCTCCCCCACATCTCATTAAAAGTGGCGGGCTTCAAGCGCCGAATGCCCACCGAAGGAATGGCCAGGGTGTATTCTTTTTCGCTAACTTCATAAATAATCGCAAAAGAGTCTTCCCAGGGGATCAAAATTGGGGCGGTTAACTTGCCGATCGAAGCCGTCGGAATCCGGATCATCTGGGCATTCATCCCCTGCATCTCGGCGATCGCCCCACAGGTTTGCAGCGAGAGCGAGCTGCCGTTGCGAAGCTGGTTGGTTAAAATCCGGTTAATTGTGTCTTGCTTAAACGTTAGACGGAAGTACTTGGCCAGCATTTTAAAACAGGCCATAGTGCTGTCATGCACACCCCGGCCGCTCACAAAAGGCAACTTGCCCCGCGAACCGCGCACCGATTCTACTGGGCCAACATCACCAGCGATCGGCTGGTCGGGGGCGTAGGGAATCCCTAATCCGGTAGGTGAAAAGGCGGTGGGGTTATAAAAGGTGCTGGTCAGATCGCCGCTGAGGTCATCTTCTTCTAGAGCGGGCACTCCTACTAATCGAGCGATGTCAGGCTTGGATACAACAATATCCTGACCAGAATCTTCGGTGCGAGGGCTAATATTTTTGCCGATTTCGTAGCCTG
>JAYSRP010000397.1:0-3992 GCA_043721015.1 Synechococcales cyanobacterium
TAGCCCCAGAGGTTCAGGCTTGGCTTGCTCAGTGCAAGATCTAGCTTAGGGCTACTACAAGCCCGCTCTCTGCCATGAGGCGAGAGTCGGGTAATTGACGACCACACATCCTCAGTAAGCAAGATGTTAGTTTCTAGCACGAACGCCCTAACTGATCTGAAATCTATCTTGGAGAATTGGCAAAAAGCTTACGGCGGATCTGATGATGAAGTGGTGCAATCGATCAAACAGGATGTGACTTTATTACTCGATCGGCTCCAATAAATAATCTGAATGGGTTCCTCTACATTTGCAGTAATTTACCGGAGTCTAGAATAACGTTATTCCCTAAAACTCGGATTACTCAGCATTCCCACTTTTCTCATCTTCTGTCAGTGATGGCCATAAGGCCATCAGCTTCACCCAGAATAACGTTATTCCCATCAATTGCTCCCGAAAATTCGATTGATCAGTAATAAGATGAGGACACCCTGCTTGGCAAAAGAGTTCAGAATAAATAGACAGAATTTCAAACTGTTGGGAATAATGTTATCCCCAACAGTTTGAATGTAGGGAAACTGTTGGAGATAAATAATGGAAAGACAAAAGCTTCTAGAACAATATGGGGAAACTGAAAACTTGATAAATATCTTCTCCCATGACCATAATTTTTGGTGGGAAATGGTCACAGCCGAGGATGAGTGCGAAGAGATCGGAGCTGGCTTTCCTGCCTACTCTTACAATCCCCAACCAGTTGACCCAGAAAAAGTGAAAGCAGTTATGCACAAGGTTCGGCTGCTATCGCTCCTCTTTGTCGAACTAGAGACAATGATGAATCAGACAAATTTAGGAGCTGGGATAGAAGCAGCAATCCTTGAAGCTCGGCGACGTATTCATGAAAAGCTAGATTATCTATCCGCAGAGCAACAATCTTTTTTCGATGGCTTGGTAGCCAAAGAGTTATCAGAGCCTCCGAACAAACCAATTCACGATCAGCTCAGAACTAAAATGGTCTCATTGCTTTCGGCTGCTGATTGGGATGCGATCGGGCAAGAAGCAACCAATGCCTTACAAATCCATTTCGTGGAATTTCTCGAATCTATGAAATCTGCCTAAGCACAAGAGGTAAGCAGTTTATCTTCTAAAATAGGTACAACCAGAATCTTGCAGAACAAAAAATCATGATGACGGATATTGCAATTGATAACCAAAATCAAGTAGATCTCACAGTTCCCCGTCGGAGAGATTTCAAGCTTCCGATAGCTCTAGCCCGAAATAGTGATGCCCTCCAAGAGATTGATGCTCAAGTAGAAGAATTAACTAAAAATCTTGAGCCTGAATTAGACATCGAAAAGATCACGCATGTTAAAAATAAAGAAAAGCTCGAAGCTATTATCGGCAAAGAAAATACCTTAACAAAAGATTGTCTTGCTAGAGGCTTGGCTTCTACTTTAATTGGACTAACGTTTACTCCAGGGTTCTCTGCTGTTTGTATCCCCATAGATTACGCTGCTTTTAAATTGCTCGAAAAAGCCCAAAGATTACAACAAGTTAAAAATTTAATGCATCACCTTCTTGAAAAATTTGAGGGTGAGGGAATTGAAATATTCCCTTGTTTAGAGCTTGAAAATCTTGATTGTGTAGACTTATTTATCAGGTTTCCCACTAGATACTTCTTTATGGTGTCATTTCAATTCATAGGGAAAAATACTTTGTTCTATAGCAAAAATGCAGCAGCAGAGAGCCAAAAAGATGGACTTTACCTAAGAAATGACAATGGTAGAAGAAAAAAGTTTAACTCAGAAAAGCTAAATTTGCTCCCGGATCAAGAAAGACATCTGCGCCAACAATACAAAAATATTTTGGGAGGGTCAAACAAAGATACAAAGTCGGCAATTCTTAAAATTCTTGCTTTGTGTGGAAAGGATGCAAAACTAACCAGCAACTTTCCATCATGGTTAACGGAAAAAAATGAGAGCGGGAATTACTACTTTGCACAAAAAAATCCCAGCATTTTTGTAATGAGGGAAAAAGAAGTTATTAACTTTATAGATATAAAAATTAAAATCAGACGATTTTAACTTATCATTACTTACAAACAGAGAACCACCTGGTAAGAACTACTCTTTCTTCAAAACATCCTGGTCACAATTAGTGACTCAGTTTTGAACCAAAGGCTAAGACTTTTCAAGACAGCTCTCTGTTCCGCTCAAAGCTCTCTTCACTTACAACACGAAGAGCCTTTCACAGTACTTTACTAACCCCATCATACCCAGAAACGGGAGCAGTGACAATAGTACTAAGTACTGAGAAACAAACCGGCTTTGAGGCTAACTTTACCAAAAGAGCCGAAAATGCAAGCTACTGCCGAACTGACTTCTAGCAATACATTCCAAGAACAACACACTGATTTAAAAGTAGCTATTAAATTAGCTGAAAATATTGAAATAGTTAGTTATTTACGATCTTCTGATAACGATATTACTCAACTGGATTCCCGATGCATTGTCAGAGACGGCAGCATCATCGATGTCACCCTGCAAAACCTTGCCATCTATACATCTGGCCATGATGGTGGCCACTTCGCAGAGTTCCTGAACTACGCCATTCTGGGCAAAACCAGAGCCAGATTTCACCAAGAGCATCGGCCACACGATTACGGCCAAATGACCGTTCACCTCAACGAAGACGGCAGCACCGCCGCCATCAAGCCAGAATTTGCCAGAACAGACAAAGATGGCAAGGTAATCAAATACCTGCGCCGTCTCGGTCAGAAAGCCTCACCCACCCTCGCACCGATCCCCGCAAACATCCAGGCGCTAATCGAAAAACGCCTGGGCATCGAAATACCTGTAACCCATACAAACACCATAAACACCCCCAACGTCGTTCTAGAACACCTGGGCGGCTCTAATCCTCATCAACCCCACCCAGGACTACCGGGCGCGATCGAAGGCGGCTTCTGGGGTGGTTTGCTGCAAGTTCTACCGCTGATCTTCAATCCCGTTCTTGTTCTGCCCGAAGGAGACAAAAAGAGTCTAGCCATCCTGAGCTTTGGTCATTTATCGATCACCATAGCCAGTCACACCACCGCTTTCGACAAAGCCACAGGCAAGCTCCACCAGTCCATCCTGACCATCATCGCCGCTTGTCCTAATATCCGCATCGTCCTGGCGCTAGACAAGGACGTAAAACCCAAAGCCAAAGTCGCCGTCTTTAAGTCAGAGTGCAAGGTCGCCAATGCCCTGATCGCTGCTGGAGTCAAGCCTAATAACGTCGGCCATTTGGAATGGGATCAAGCCTTGGGTAAAGGGATTGATGATGTCTTAACAAATCTTCATCTAGAACATGGCTATGAATACACCGATAAGTGGCTAGAACAGGCGATCGAACAAGCTCCCAGCCATCACATTTGGCTGGACAAAGTGCGGAAGCAAAGCATCATCAAATCCCAAACCGCACCAATCCCCACCAGCCGCGCCACCAGAGGCGGTTACTTACCAGCCATCCAACCGATCCCCGGCCTGAATATCCTGGATAGCAGTCTGGGCAGCGGCAAAACCACCACAATGATTAACAACATTGTGGTGCCAGCGCTCCATGATCCCAACATGAACGTGGTGTGGTTGACCCCCACCAATGCCCTAGGGCTTCAGACCAGTGCCAAAATCGCCACCGTCGCTGGTGATGACCTAGCGCTACCTCATACCCAAGATTTTGGTCGGGAATCCCATGTGGATATTGAGGCGTTACAGGCCAGCATCAGCCATAAACAGGGCATGGTGGGCTGTTGGCAAGCAAGACATCATCTACCCCAAGATTTCTATCGACAACCCTTGCGGCTGGTGCTAGACGAAGCTGGCAAGATGATCACCGATCTACTGACTGGCGGCACCTATGGCAGCATCGAAGACCGGATCAAGGCAATTTTTGACTTCAAACGATTGCTGACCCACGCCGTTCAAACCGGGGGAGTCTACGCCGCCCAAAATCACATCAGCCGCCACGCGATC
>JAYSRP010000398.1:0-22941 GCA_043721015.1 Synechococcales cyanobacterium
AGAACAAGTCTAGTTGACCCAATCCACCACCAGGACCAGCTAAGAGCAATTGCTCAATGCGGAGGTTGCTGCTATGGTTGCTGTAAAAGTCGATCGAACGTCTGATTTCGTCAGCAAGATCGGCCAACACTCTCATCAACACATCCATGCCAGGTCCAATAGTTTCATCGTCACCTACTGTAGTGATATTACTTACAGGAATGTCGGGAATGTTGATGCCCTGTAGAATGTCGGAGTTGCGAATAGATGGTAACTGCATCCCACTGCCTAGAGCTTCTAACATCTGCTGAGTACCGATCGATACGGTGCGGTTAAACTGCGGCACACCGTTGACAATGATCGCAATTTCGGTGCTATCAAATTCAATGTCAATGAGCACAACTGCTTCTTGAGGAGCAAACTGGCGCAGTTGTTCCCGCATAGTGCGTAACAGTGAGAAGCTATTAATTTCGAGTACTTTAACTGCCAAGCCAGCTCGTTGAAAGGTTTCAATGTAGCTATCAGTAATTTCCCGGCGAGTAGCTGCCAGCATTACCTGCATTTTATCGAGTCCGTCTTCGTCAGTAATTAACTCTAGCTTTTGGTAGTCGATATCGACTTCTTCCCGAGGATAGGGAAGATATAGGGCAGCTTCATGATTGAGCACCATGTCATGCATTTCAGCATCACTTAATTCGGCAGGCAGCGGAATTAGACGGGTGATTGCTTCGCGCATCGGTACGGCGGTACAGACGAATTTAGCCGTAATTTTATTGTCTTTGAGAGTTGCAGAAATAAGGTCTGCCAGCTCAGCCTGGTTGACAATGCGGCCTTCTTCAAAAACTCCAGCAGGTACGTCCGCTGAACACAGGTTCAAGAGTTTAACCTCAGCACCCTGTTTTTTTAGTTGTACTACATTGATCTTTTCCGGCCCTAGTTCGATAGCCACACCTTGGCCACCTTTGTTGGAAATTAGATCTTTTAAACGATTCAACATAAGCTGTATTGGCTCATACCTACGAAATTCACAAGTTGTGTCAGTTAGCCATTGTCATTTAGCTATTTTTTATTCTGATTAGATTAAAAGCTGGTAAGACCATCTCAACCCTCACAAAACAAAACCAAGTTCCTGAGCTAGCATCTTCATTTAACTTACCCAGGTAACACCCGAACTAGAACAACATCAGCAAAAAAAAATGCAATTTGTGAAGTCTACAGTTGGCAATCTTGATCAGAGGTGTTGTGTAAAAGTCAAAAGCTCCTACCTGTCAAGGTATTTATACGGAGTAGAGATTATGAAATTAGGTGTTTTTGGGAGTGCTACGTGTATATACGGATCATTTCACGACTGGCCAAATAAGTATTTCTATAGATATTTTGAAAGTCAAATTTTGATAAATAGCTAAAAGAGTATTAATGAACGGCAGATTAATCACTCAGTCGATCAACGAGCTATCGGCTACAATGGAGCGACTGAATTTTTTGCAGGTCGATCGATATGGATGCCGCTACTTACCTTAAGACTCAACTCTCTTTAGCGTTGCAAGCAGCCTTTGGGGCAGAGTATGCCGAGGCCGATCCGATGCTGGTGTCCGCCAGCAATCCACAGTTTGGCGACTACCAGGCCAATGTAGCCATGGGTTTGGCTAAGAAGTTGGGGCAGACACCAAGATTGATCGCTCAACAAATAGTAGAGAAGCTAGATGTCTCGGCAGTCTGTGTGCCGCCGAATATTGCAGGGCCAGGGTTTATTAATTTTCTGTTAGCTCCCGATTACTTGGCGGGAGAGATTCGATCAATTCATCAAGATCCCCGGTTAGGAGTGGCCAAAATCCCCCAACCCCAAAAGATTGTGGTAGATTTTTCTAGCCCCAATATTGCCAAGGAAATGCACGTCGGACATCTGCGATCGACCATTATTGGCGACTGTATTGCTAAGGTTTTGGAGTTTCGGGGTCACAATGTGTTGCGGCTGAACCATGTAGGCGATTGGGGCACCCAGTTTGGCATGTTAATTTGCTATTTACAAGAAGTCTATCCCAGCGCTTTAGATACAGCCGATGCTTTAGATATTGGGGATTTGGTGACTTTTTATAAGCAGGCTAAGATCCGGTTTGATGAAGATGAGGCTTTTCAAACTGCTGCCCGTCAGAAGGTAGTGGAGTTACAGGCAGGGGAAGAGTTGACGATTAAGGCTTGGAAGTTATTGTGCGAGCAGTCCCGGCGAGAGTTTCAGGTGATCTACGATCGGCTAGGGGTAACTTTAACCGAGCGGGGTGAGTCTTTTTATAATCCCTATTTGGCTGAGACAGTGGCAGAATTGGATGCTTTAAAACTGGTGGAAGTCAGCGAAGGTGCTCGGTGTGTTTTCACCGAAGGCTTTACTAATAGAGAGGGTGATCCGCTACCATTGATTATTCAAAAGTCTGATGGGGGCTACAACTATGCTACGACTGACCTAGCGGCAGTCAGGTATCGAATTCGGGAAGACCAGGCCGATCGAGTGATCTATATTACTGATGCTGGTCAAGGCAACCATTTTGCGCAGTTTTTCCAGGTGGCCAAAAAGGCTAAATGGATTCCGGCAATGGCAGAGATTGTGCATGTGCCCTTTGGTTTGGTGCAGGGGGATGATGGCAAAAGGTTAAAGACTCGATCGGGCGACAATGTCAAACTAAAAGAGTTGCTGGATGAAGCGGTCGATCGGTCGAGGCAAGATCTTACCGAACGCTTAGCTGCCGAAGAACGCAGCGAGACGACCGAGTTCATTGAACACGCGGCTCAGACCACTGGCTTGGGCGCGGTGAAATATGCCGATCTCAGCCAAAACCGTCTCAGTAACTATATTTTTAGCTTCGATAAAATGTTGGCACTGCAAGGTAATACTGCTCCATACATGTTATATGCCTATGTGCGGGTGCAGGGAATTGGCCGCAAGGGCAATATTGACTGGAATGCGGTGCAAACAACCCAAGTAGTTTTAACTGATGAGAGCGAACAGGTTTTGGCCAAGCATTTGCTGCAATTTGATACTACCTTGTTGGAACTAGAACGAGATCTATATCCCAATCGGCTTTGTCAGTATTTGTTTGAGCTGAGCCAGAAGTTCAATCAGTTCTTCGATCGCTGCCCTGTTTTAACTGCGGATACTGAAGAAATCAAGGTGTCAAGGTTGATTCTTTGCGATCTGACCGCAAGGACTTTGAAGTTGGGTTTGGATTTGTTGGGGATTGAGGTGCTCGATCGCATGTAATAACAGTATGAAAATTAAAACTAATAATCTGACAATGAACTCCAACCAATTGTCAGATTGTTAGTTTTGACTGAAGCCATGGGAAGAATAACTAGGTAAGTGCTGAAATGAGCTTAATTTCTATATTTTGAGCCAATTCAGTAAATTCAAGGGTGTCTATCCAACGAAATATTGATTTTTTTTTGTTGGTGATGGCGTGGATCCATGTCTATATATGCAGATTATTGGCCTGTCCTACCAAATCCTTGAGTATAAATCACCAAAGAACTTGGTTTTCAACCACATTACCCAACAAATAAAAAAATGGCAGACATTAAAGGAACTAACGGTAGCGATTTTCTCAGAGGAAGCTTCGCTAATGATACATACACCGATGTTGGAGTTGGGAATGACATAATTAAAGACTCTGGTGGCAATAACCTCATCGATTTAAGCAGCGCCACCGCTGGAGCGGTAGTGAATCTTGTATCTAGTAAAACCAGCACTGTCGGCACAGGTTCTTTTCTACTTAGTTCGATCATCAATGGCAACAATCCAGACGTAGTATTTATAGCCGATGTTTCTGGTAGTACCTCTTCTATCGCCAGTGGAATAGATGTTGGAGACCAAAATGGAGATGGAATTGCTAACTCTATTTTAGATGGTGAAATTGCTGGCTTCATTGCTCTTAATCAAAGCTTGATCGATCGAGGACTGGGTAACACATCCCGAGTTAGCTTAGGTGTTTTCGATGAAAAAGGCCGTCGAGTTGGTCTTACAGTTAAACCTAAAACCGATGCAAACAAAAATGGTGTTTATGACATCATCGATTCCTTAAAAACTCTTCGCCCAGGAACAACAACTGCTTATGACACAGGATTGCAACAGGCAATAGACATTTTTAAAGCACTTAAGACACCTGGTGGTAAAGGCAACTTAATTTTTCTTTCTGATGGCGAGCCAAATGCGAGTAATTATGCTGACGAAGTAGATGTTCTCAATGGTCTTGGCGTAAATATTAGTGCTTTTGGAGTGGGCAGTAGCGCCCCATTAGCTCCTTTTCTGATTATTGATCCACAGGCGCAAACTTTTACTGATGTAAATCAGCTAATCCAAATTTTCTCCACATCAAATGGTTCTGAAAACACTTCTGGAGCCAGCGCTGAAACCAGAATTGAAAATTTAATTGGTACCAGATTTGATGATGTAATTAATGGGAATGGATTAAACAATAATCTACAGGGTGGTGCTGGAAATGATACTATTTCAGGCATAAATGAAGATTCTTTCACTCCGGGTAAAGGCGAGATTGATGTTCTAACAGGTAATGCCGGAGCTGACAGCTTTATTCTTGACTATGGCTACTATGATGATGGTAGCGATCTTACTCCCGGCCTCAATGACTATGCACTCATTACAGATTTCAATTCAGCCGAAGACAAGATCATCCTTGGTAGTCAATTAAGCAAGTACAAACTAGCCGCATCTCCGATTGCTGGAATTACTGGCCAAGCCTTGTATTTTGATAAACTAGGTACAGAGCCAGATGAGCTGATAGCAATCTTACAAGGGGTCAGTAATTTAACCTTAGCTAACCCAGCATTTAGTGTTTCAACTGCCCTCCCCCGAATTACGATTACAGGTGTGACTGATGCCAGCGAACAAGGACAAGTTGGAATTTTTAGACTTAATCGAACTGGCGATCCTTCTAATCCGCTAACAGTTAAATTGGGTATTGCTGGTGGTAGTGCTACTATCATTGACGACTATCAATTCGCAGGCACCGAAGTAACTTTTTTGGCTAATAGTTCAACGGCAACTGTGGCTGTTAACGCTGTTAGAGACAAGTTGGTTGAAGGAGCAGAAGATATTATTCCCACACTTGCATCCAATCCTACTCTCTATAGAATTAATGCTGATAATAGACCAACTATTGTGATCAAAGATTCACCTTCTTTTTCATCGGTTAGTTCTAAGTCTGGCTTGCTGCAATTGAACTATGGTGATAGAGCATCTACTCCACTGCTCTTCACTAAGCTTGGTCATTCAACTAGCAATCGCAGTGAATTAGGTGTGTTCTTGGTAGATGATGATCTAGGTACTGTTAATAAAATAGCTCCCACTGACAGTGGTTATCTTTCTCAGGTGCTCGATCGATCTAAAGTGCTGTTTTCAACTCTAACAGACAGTGCTACCGATCTAGCCTTAGATAATCAGGTTACTCGTTCATTAAACCTTCCGATCAATTCTAAAATAGGATTCTATCTGGCAGTCAACGGCTCAATAGATGATGTATCATCTGGCTCTACCACCCAGAAAGTGTTGTTCTCTTTCCCTGCTACTAATAATTTCTTTACTAATTCTAAAACAAGTCAAAATCTTGATGTAACTCAAGTGGCTTTTGAAGAGAGTGGTAGTACTGGTGATCAAGACTTCAACGATTTTGTCTTCCAGATTGAAAATGCTGTTAGTCCAGCACCTCTCGGTACTGCTCAACAAGGGACAAAAGAAGTCTATGATTTTTCTGATGTAACCACATCTGTCAAGGCTGCATTTGAAGTTAAACGAGATGCTGGATACAACAATCATGTAGGATTCTATAAAATAGAAAGCGTTGATGGCGTAATTAAGGTCGGCAATACTTTGGTTAGACCAGATGAAGATGGTTATCGTCAAGCGATTGTCAAAGGCTTAATCGCTGGGATCGATCTGGTTGGAACAAATGGTTTGACTGTTAATAGCAATGGTAATTTTTTGGGTGGGGCACTTTATGCACCAGTCTTGATTGCTAATTCTAATGTTGCCAATGCCGATTTTAGTAATGTGTATACTGCCTATAGCCAGGGTAATGCCGATAAAGTTGATCATATTAGGCTACTGGCAGATAATACCTTTGGTTTTGAGGACTTAGTCGGTGGAGGCGATCAAGATTTTAACGATGTGATTGTGAAAGCCACTTTCACCAAAGTTTAATCTTCCTCAATTAGTTGGCCGCAAAAACGGGTGGGCAAGGCTCACCCGTTTTTGCGGCCTAATATTTTTTAGGTGGATATAATACAGAGGCGACTATCAAGTCGTCTCCCTGTTTATAAAGCCAACAATGCAACGATTTAATCTCACCATCTTCAAACAGTTTTGGTCGATCGCTAAGTACTACTGGTCTAGCGAGGAAAAATGGCGGGCAAGGGGTCTACTACTTTTGGTGGTCATTTTGTCTTTGGGCTACACCGGTTTGAGTGTGATGCTCAACAGCAAACGGGGTGAGCTGATTTCGGCTTTGTCGGCCAAGGACGAAGGGCGGTTTTGGCAGACTATTTTGGTCTTTGTGGGCATCTTGGTAGTCTATGCACCGCTTTATGCTGGATATGTATATTTACGCGATCGACTGGGTTTACAGTGGCGACAGTGGTTGACCGACCATTTTATTGATCGATATTTTCAAAACCGGGCTTTCTATAACCTCAATCATGTTGCTAACATAGATAACCCTGACCAGCGGATTGCCGAAGATGTGAAGAGTTTTACCCATGAATCTTTGCACTTATTACTGGCTGTGGTAGATTCTGGCTTGGCGATCGGGGCTTTTAGTAGTGTGCTGTGGGGAATTTCTAAGCCCCTAATCGGATTCTTGATCCTTTATGCTTTGATTGGTACTTTGACTACTGTAGGAGTTTTTGGGAAGCCTTTGATGCGGCTGAATTTTGAGCAGCTCAAAAAAGAGGCTGATTTTAGGTTTAGTTTGGTGCGAGTGCGCGAAAATGCTGAGGCGATCGCTTTTTATCAGGGTGAGCAATATGAGTCCGAGCAAATTAAAGGGCGTTTTGTGGAGGTCTTTGATAACCTGAAACGCTTGATATTTTGGGAATTGAATCTAAATATTTTGACTAACGCCTATGAATTTATTCCCTTTGTATTACCGGCGATCGTGGTAGCTCCAGGGATTTTTGCTGGGGAATTAGAAATTGGTAAAGTTACTGAGGCTCAGGGAGCTTTTATTCGGGTCTTTTTCTCGCTAAACCTCATTGTGGCGCGCTTTCAGTCATTGACAACTTTTGGAGCAGGCGTGGAGCGGCTATATACGTTTTTGCAGTCTTTGGAAAATTCCAAATCAATATCTACGAAAATTGATACAGATTCTGATAAGGGCAAGGAATCTTCGGAGCTAGAACCAACAACTATTAAAACCGAAACAGCCGATCGACTGGCTCTGGAGAATATGACCTTACAAACTCCCAATGGTCAAAGAACCTTAGTGGCAAATCTCTCGCTGGATCTAGCCAAGGGTGAAGGTCTGCTGGTTCGAGGCCCTAGTGGTTGTGGCAAGAGTTCCTTGCTGCGATCGATCGTGGGGTTATGGAATACAGGCAGCGGCACTATTCTGCGACCAGCTTTAGAGCAAATGCTGTTTTTACCCCAGAAGCCCTACATGGTTTTGGGCACATTGCGCGATCAACTGCTGTATCCCAAGGTAGAGATGGAGATTGATGATCAGCATCTACGACAAATTTTGTTGCAGGTAAACTTACCAGATTTAGAACAAAGGCATGGTGGGTTTGATGCTGAGCAAAATTGGGGTGAAGTGCTATCGTTGGGTGAACAGCAGCGGCTGATTTTTGCCCGTTTATTGCTCAACAAACCTAGCTATGCCATTTTAGATGAGGCCACTAGTGCCCTAGATCCGCAAAACGAGAAGCATCTCTATGAACAGCTTCAAGCATCTGGGATGACTTTTTTGAGCGTAGGACATCGGGAAAGCTTAAGCGATTATCACAAATCTACTTTAGATTTGACTACGGCTCAAACTTGGTCGCTTAAATCTGTCAAATTAACTGAAAATAGGCCAATTCCTAATCATTCAGCCACCCCAATCTCAGCAATTACTGGTAAATGATCTGATCCTACATAGCTGCCAGCTTTCATCGAAATTGTTCGCAGCTTAAATTCGCCCGATCTGGTAAAAATATAATCGATCGGAATCGACAGCCAGGGCTGTAAGAACTCTGGCAAAGCTCTAATTTTTATGGGCGACCAAGTTGGAATCACGCCAAAACCCTGACGAGCATTGTCTAATCTAGATTTTTCTACGAACTTATGATAAAAAGGCGACCACATACTAACATTAAAGTCTCCGCCCATAATTAGTGCTGCCGTTGAACTAGATAGGTATTCAGCCAAGTTATCTAACTGTTCATTCCGGGCTAAAAATTGCTTTTTACTCTGTGGTGAAGATGGGTGGGTCGCAACTACTGTGAATGCTCGATCGCCCTGGCGTAAATTCTCAATAATAGTTGTATTATAATATTTCGGATTATTGAATAAAACTCTAGTGCCATTGAGATCGAGCTTGGTATAAACCACAGCTTGACTATTGCGACCAACCGCAAAAGGCAAAATATCATTTAAAGTATCTAATTGCTGCTGTCCAGGTGTAGTGACTTCATAGAACATCGCAATATCTGGATTCTCTTTTCGGACTAGCTCTAAGAGTGTCGGATAGTCTTGGTTGTAAGCCCAAGTGTTACAAGAAAACACTTTAATAAATGGTGCAGATAGATGGTTATTGGGCAGATACCAAGTCAACAAATTTGCCGAAAGTATAGAGAAACAGACCAATGCCACCAAAAATAAGTGCTGGCGCTGACTGATTGCAATCAATCCCAATAATACTAAAGAGCCTACCCAATACTGAATCTGAAAATGTGATAGTCTCTCTAGCAGAAAAGTATAGCCCCAAACAGAACTCCCTACTGCTACAAATAACAAACACATTAGTAAGCCCAGGGCTATTAGTGCCAATTTTTCAGTCCAAGCCATGTTGTTTTGGGTTATTTTGATATTTTAGTGATAGTGTTGCTTATAGCGATCGACGAAACTGACTAATTGCCGCACCAGTGCCGTTCTCTTTGGCCACCGCAAAACATTTATCAATTATGTCTTGCAGTAAAATACCTGGAAAATAAAGACTGCTCTCACCAATCTCATATTTGGTATCTTTTAGTTGATAGATAGTCAAACGATTTTTCTTCAGTAACCATACTTCGGGCACTTTATAAGGAAGAAAATCTGAAGCTGAAGTATAACTAGTAACATCAATCTCAATAGCCAGATCTGGTGGTAATTCTTCTTGCCAATTGATTCGATCTTTGCCCACCGATGTTTGCCAATTATTTATATAAAAGCAGTAATCTGGTTCAACACCACTTACCCCTGCTAAATCCATCGTAATTGGTGTAAATGCCTCATAATTACGATCTTGATGCTCCAGGAGAGTTTCTACTATTCTGGCAATTAAATGAGCTTCACGTCCATGTTTAGGTAAAGGACTCATCAGTATAATTTCTCCATTGCGGTACTTTATGCGGGGATCCGAACCATCGCCCCGACTATCTCTGAGCTGACAGTAATCTTCCCAGGATCCAGGAAATCTTAAGACCGAGCCAACCGGAATTTGAATGCGATCGGCAGAAATTACTGCTTGCATAATCACCACCTAAGATTTTGATTGATCTTCTTTGCCATCATAACCAACCCAGAGCAATATTTTAAAATCCTGCCCAAAACCAAAAATCGGAGGTTTACTTAGTAAACCTCCGATTTTCTGCGGAAACAGTTGCGTCAACAAATCATCCTTAAAAAGGAGCCAAGCTATTAAGCATCGGAATATTTGACAACAACAACCAAGCAAACACCGCACCACCGGCTCCGCCCAGTAAAAACATGCCAGTGAACTCATTCCAACCATTTTGGGTGTTGAGTTCAGTAGGAACTTTAGCCACCGCAACGCTAGCTAGAGGTGGTCCTGGTTTAACGCTGGCATACAAAGATAGGCAAGCAGTCAAAATGACCACTAAACCAATGCTTGCCAACAAACCAGCCACATGAGCATTGGCGGTATTGCGTTGGGGGCCTAACAGAGTGAAAGGACCAACCAACAAATATCCATGAGCCATACCTACTTCTAGGCCACGCCGACCAGCGGACAGACCTTGACGATAGGCGGGTAGGCCGCTAATAAACGCTTTGACGATACCGGCAGAGTTAACTGGGGTAGCCAAATTACTAATTTGGCTATCACCAGCATTTGTTACTGCTTGATTAGGCATACTAAACCTCTGAGTCTACAATGGGTGGAATAACAAGTCGGGGAAGAAGCGATTGAATTCAATCAAAATCCCAGCGGTGATGGTCATCCACAGGGTAGCCACAACCGGCGCAGTGCTTAAAAACTTAACGAAGTAATTCATGATCCTCCAGAATTAAAAAACTGAATATAAACCGCTACTAGCCGCTATTAACGAGGAGAAACGGTAATTTCGGATTCTTTGGCCAGCAGTTCACCCGAGGCAAACTCTTTGAAAGCAGCCAGTGGCCATAGGGGGCCTTGAGCTACGCAGCTAATTGCCAAAGGAAGATCGATGATGATTTCCTTTTCTTCGGCGCTGCCGCTTTTGCGAGCTGCAATGATGTAGGCTCTACCAACCCAACCGATCCAGCCAGCGATGTATAAGAACATCAGGCCAGGAATTAGGAAGTCGCCAGCCCGATCGAGCCGACCATCCACGATTAAGTGAGGCAGACCTTCAGGGCCGCATAAAGCCTGGGAATAACGCGCAAAGCGCTTCTTGCCAGATTCAGGATCGTTAGTAGTATTCCGGGCATTGGCCGCGCGTTGCTGGAAGGCAGCAGACTCGCTACAGGGAACCAAACCGGCTACCTCGGCAGCATTAACTGCTGGGGCAAAGTTAAGCCACAGACAGACTGCAAAAATAAAAGCTAAAATTTTTCGCATCGAAATTGTTTCCTTTTGCAACAAAACAAAAAGTTTTATGTAGTAAATGCCCTAGGGCACTTGGGGTCTAGAAGTCTATAGCTCGCTGTAGTAGCCAAACTGCAAAATTAGGCTATTGTAGAAAAGCAAAAGAACTCCCGATCGTAAAATAACAGCTAATGCCCACAGTGCTCACGATTGAAACAAGTTGTGACGAAACTGGCAAGAAAGCTGTAACCAAATGTAAAGTTTTCTGCTTGGCGATCGCCATTCTTGTATTTTATTGAAAGTTTACATTTGCCATAACCCAAGGCTTGGGTTATGATGATTAAGGAGGGGTTGAGATATGCCAACAATCATTAAGCAGGACGGTTTTAGGGTAGTAATTTATCCTCTTGATCACACTCCTAGTCATGTACATCAGGCTAAGCTTTTAAACGAATGGAGTCGAATTCATGCTGAATAATAAGATTACTGCGGAACTACAAGCTGTTATCGACAAGTCTAGAGAAGTTGGTGCAAAACTGGCAGAGACCGAGCCAAGGGCTGTACGGTCTTGGTTTGATGGTGTAGACAAGATATTTATTGAGTTGAAATCTGGGATTGTGATGGGTTTTCCTTATCATTGTTTACAAGGATTGGAGAATGCCACCACAGAACAATTAGCTGAGGTGGAAACTACCCCGTCTGGATATGGACTACATTGGGAAAGTTTAGATGTGGATTTGGCTGTGCCACAATTGGCAACTGGTATCTTTGGCAGTAAGGCTTGGATGTCTGAGCTAGGTCGTCAGGGTGGTAAGTCAACTTCGTTAGCTAAAGCTCAAGCAGCAAGAGATAATGGCAAGCGCGGCGGCAGACCACGCAAAACTTTGTCTTCTTCAGAGTCCAAAGTACCTGATTTACGAGATCTTCACAGAGTTGTGGGTACAGAAGGAGTAGTTTAGACACGTTAAAAGAAGCAAGTGTCAGCTAATTACAAGGTGTTAAGCATGGAAAAAAAAGTATTTGGAATCGAAAATTAGTTGCGATGATCGCTGTATCAGCTTTAATTGCAACTGTTGTGTTGCCCTATTTACATTTGGAATAAAAGCTAATGCCTACAGTGCTTGCTATTGAAACAAGTTGTGACGAAACTTCAGTCTCGGTGGTAAAGAACCGTGAAGTTCTCAGCTTAGTAACAGCCACCCAAATCTTGAGCCACCAGCCCTTTGGCGGCGTGGTGCCCGAGCTAGCTTCTCGTGAACATTTAGAAACAATCAATTATTCGATCGAGCAAGCACTCACCGAGTCGGGCTTAGATTGGACAGGCATCGATGGCATTGCCGTCACGGCTGCTCCAGGCTTAGTTGGCTCTCTGCTAATTGGCATCACCGCCGCCAAAACCCTAGCCATGATTTACGCCAAGCCTTTGATTGGAGTGCATCACTTAGAAGGCCACATTTACGCCAACTACCTCAGCGAACCAAATTTACAGCCACCTTTCTTGAGCCTACTGGTTTCGGGAGGGCATACTAGCTTGATTCATGTCAAAGAATGTGGAATCTACGAAATTTTGGGTGAGACGCGGGATGATGCAGCGGGCGAAGCTTTCGATAAGGTGGCGAGATTACTCAAGCTAGAATATCCAGGTGGGCCGGTAATCGATCGACTCGCTAGATCCGGCAATCCGCTCAAATACCCATTACCTCAAGGAAATGTCTCTTTATCTACTGGGGGCTTTCATCCCTATGACACTAGTTTCAGTGGCTTAAAAACTGCGGTGCTCAGACTGGTGCAAAAGCTAGAAACCATAGAAACGGAAATGCCGGTGGCAGATATTGCAGCCAGCTTTCAGCAAAGCGTGGCGCTAGCTTTAACTAAGCGAGTGAGTAACTGTGTGCGCGATTTTGGCCTGAAAACAGTAACGGTTGGTGGGGGAGTAGCCGCAAATACCGGGTTACGCCAGCATTTACAACAGGCCGCAGAGAAACAGGGCTGGCGGGTGATTTTTCCGCCAATGAAGTTTTGTACAGATAATGCGGCAATGATTGGCTGTGCGGGAGCAGAGCATTTAAGGTTGGGTCATCGATCGAGTTTAAACTTAGCTGTCCAATCACGGCTACCCATTACTGATGTGATGCGCCTCTATCAACCATAGACATTTTGCCAAATTACTTCTGCTCGATCGATGATGTGCTCTCATGGAAAGCGATCATTTAGAGATACAATCATTCGAGGATAAATCGGATACATATCAAGGACAAAAAATGCCGCAACTGTGGGAACATAAAACTATTAAAGTGAATACCAAAGGTTTTAATGGCGGCATCCTTGCTATAGATGTTTTTGATGAGGAGCTGAATGTGTTGGGTAGTGAAGGATGGGAACTAGTGACGGCACTGAACACTAATCAGAGTTCTGGCTCTTCACGGGAAGTAATTGCCATCTTCAAACGTCCTCGTGATTCCTAAAGGCTAATAAAATGGATCGAGTTAAAGATTTTAAATTATTGCATCAGTAAAGTTCTTTTGGCTGGAGTAGAATTAGAGAATATCTCACTACCCCGCCGCCATGCCACGACTGATGTTTTGACGGTCTGCCAAAGCGTTAGTCTAAACAGTGTGAACGCCTTGTTAGGCAAGGCTTTTACTATTTCAAGTGTCAGTGGTAATTAAATATTAAGATGAACAGCTATAGTGCGACACGCCACCAGCGTCAAAAAACACCTTAGGTTTGAGACGATAGTATTTATCTTCTATTTCCTGTGATTGCTCATCGTATGGATGGCTAAGCACTTCTTGCAACTCTTTGACTAAGGTGTAGTCACCCTGCATGGCTTGTTGGTAGGCGGGAATAACCAACCACTCTCGCCATGTATATTTTGGGTTAGTCTGTTTCATTTTTTTTGAGATCTCAGCCAGATTGCTATCGTTCTTGACAAGGTCGCGCCAGCTTTGTAGCCAAGATTGCCATTGCTCATCGAGTTGTTGTGAAGTCTCAACGTAGAAGCTCTTTTTCAATGCTGAGACATCGTCTGGTATATGAGATAACTCGCGAAAGAAAATGGTGTAATCTACCCTTGAGGAGAGCATCAACTGCAATAATGTCTCAAATAATGTCGAGTTATATTCAGTCAGGCCAAGTTTGGCAGCCCACATTTTTTGGACTTGTTTTTCCATAGCTTTTGCAAAGCCATGGCGTAATTTGTCGAAGTGTTCTAAAGCTTCAGCATCTTCTACGAGTAGCGGTCTCAAAGCTGTCAAAAACATCTGATAATTTGCTTCTGCTGCGATCGGCTGATTGAAGAATGAAAAGTGTTTACCACCACCAGTCCAAGGTTGAAACCCAGGGTCAAAAGATTCACAAAACCCAAATGGTCCATAGTCAAGCGTAAAGCCACCAGCGGCGCAGTTGTCACTATTAAAATTACCCTGGCAGTAACCAACACGTTGCCAATTGGCCACCAATGAAGTAAGACGCTGGCGAAATAGCTTAGCCAACTCAACTACTTGATCTGCAAAAACAAGGTTTTGATTAATGTCGCTTTTGTATTCTCGCTCAATTAAATGCGACACTATCATGCTTAACTCTTCTAATGCTCTTGGATGAGCATTACTGCGAGCACGGCGAGCAAATAGCTCTAGCTGACCAACGCGCAGAAAGGATGGTGCAACACGAGTTGAAATAGCCACGGGATTGTCCCCCAAAGTATCAGGGTCAATGGAGTGGGAATCTTGAGAATACCAAGGTCGTGTAACGGTCTCAGATTTAGAAACATACAGTGTCAAAGAACGCGATGTGGGAACACCTAAAGCCTGCATATATTCTTGCGCCAAAAACTCACGCACACTTGAACGTAGGACTGCGCGCCCATCAGCACCACGGCAATAAGGCGTTGGGCCACCTCCTTTCAATTGCATTTCCCAGCGCTGGCCATTGATTATTCCTTCAAATATAGATATCGCCCGACCATCGCCATAACTATTACCAGTACCAAATGGACATTGTTTGATATATTCGGTGCCATAAATCGACAGTGCATAGCCAGTCGCCCAGCCAACCTGTCGCATAGGCTCACGCGCAACAGAAATATCACCAGAAAATACCCGGCGAAACTGTTCATTAAAAGCCAGCTCGTCGCTCAACCCAAGTTCTTTAAAAAAAGTGCCGCTATGGGTTACATATTCTGGTTCTGCAAGCGGCGTAGGTGTTACAGGTACGAAATGACCAGAGAAAACCTGTCGGGCACGGTGATCATCACCATCGACCGTGGCATCAGGATCGGCATTTAAGGTATCTATCAGAGAATAATCTGCCAGTCGCATAAACTCATCAAAGGTAGTTACGCGGGGGATAGCAGATGGTTTAGATTGATACGACATTGTTGTTAACGGCTAAAGTGAGCGGTGGAAAATTGGCTTAAACACTATGGGAGCAGATTTTAACTATTCACTCCACTGAAATGTTAGATGGCTGTTGCTGAAAAGTCATTTAATCCAACAAAAAGCTCTGCTCGGCAGTACTATTTGTTGGATGCCAACGACCATGAGCTAAAATCACCCGCTCCGGATTCCATCCAATCATGGTATCAATTAAATCCCTTAAGTGCTGTGGATGTCGCCGAAAACTGGCAGCCATATCGCGTGGCATCTTTCGATCGGGCAGTGGAGGTGGCAAATATTAGTACTGCTGGTCGGAAGGTGGAAATTAAGCAGATGCTGGAGAGCAATGGCCGCGCCTATTTGTCGATTTCTGGTGCTCTTGATCGCTGGCGGATCTACTGGCTGAGGATACCCCTAATGGTGGGGTTTTGGCCACTTAGTTTTTGCTAGGTGGCCAGATATTTCTTGGTGAATAGAAGTTATTTATCCCCATCAGCATGAATAATTACACTATCAACTTGATAGCCCTGTGGAATAAGCTCTAGTTCTAATACCAGTTCAATTGGCAGAATTAAATCACCATTAAATCCGGTATCGACGACTGCATCAACAGCAATTTTTTGGCTTCGATTCCCAATAATTGCCAATTTAAGAACCGCTTCTCTCTGCTGATTGACTAGCCCAAACATCATGACTTAAGCTGGATATACAGAGTTGAATCGGTGAACGTTCTGAGCACCTATGCGCTCAAACCATAACTGAGCATCTGGGATGCGCTCGAACATTTTGGCAGCAGCGGCTAGAGTGGTATCAGCTAGTTCAAATTCACCTGTTTCAATGTCGATCGCCACAATTTTGCCATCGTAATCTTGATTCAAGTTTGGCAGTACTTGCTCTTGATATATTTTGGTGCCTTTGGCAGCAAACTCTTCTGGAGAGTATCGCAGTGTGTTAGTACTCATATCTTTCATCAATTTATACTGACCCAAGTATATCGTACAAATTCTCTACAGGTTTACTTCGCGCCCTGGCGATCGATCTCTGAGGTTAGCAAAATCATCTTCGTCGGCGAAAATTCCTTCTTTCTCTAATATGGCTCTCATCCGTTGCAAGCTATGCCAGAGTTCACTACCCTGCTGTTCTTCTCGCTGTTGACGGATTAACTCTATAAGGTTGTCCTGCTCTTGTACTGACAAGGCTCGGACAGAATCAACGATTTCTTGGAAAACTATCATCTTAGCTCCTTGAATTTCCCTGTATGGTCTGTATCGTACCAAAAACGATACAGACTGGCAAGATATCACTAGCATTTAATCATTTGATCGAACCTATTTATACTCATCATCGATTGCCACGGGCGACGCTACGCGAACGACCAACTTGGAATAGCCTCATCGATTTGCTTCATGAGTTCGATCGACCCCATTAACTTGAGATGTTTTTGGCTGGTTTGATGTTTTGACTGGGGTAGAATTAGATAACATCTCATCCAAACCGCCATCATGCCACCTACTGCTGAGACAGACATAAAGGAACTAAGAGACTTATTGACTACTAACCATAGCGCTGTCACTCAGCAGATGCTAGCGATCACCCAACAAACAGCGGCTCTCAGCTAACAAGTAGCAGCACTTAGCCAGCGGGTAGAAGTTGGCTTTGCTCAGGTAGATATTAAGTTCGCCCAAGTTGATACAAAACTTGCACAGGTAGACACCAAAATATCTGACTTGAGAGGTGAAGTGAATACCCGGTTAGCTGAGATGAAGGGTGAACTCAAGATAGTGAAGCAGCTAATCGGATTTTGGGATTTTGTTAAAAGGTTGGTTGTCGTTGGTTTAGTTGTGACTATTGCTGGTGGTCTATTACTGGCTGAATGGAAAATTGCAACATTCGGGACAATTTGAGTTACCTATTGGTTTCGACTCCACCAATCTATCTAACGGTTTGATATCTACGATGAAGATAATGAGTTCTCTGGTGGCCTGTGAGGCTTTAGGCATTTTGTTTCAACTGCGATCAGCAACAGTTTTGTGTTGTTTTTTACCGCACCAGCACTGATCTTTTGTTGCCTCTCAGGAGAAAATCCTCGTCTAATTTTTCGATAGTTTCTATGTTTTAGCTCATGAAGATTCACCTCCATCTATTTCTTCTAAGCCTGATTTACAATTGAAATACACATGAACTTTAAGATTGATCGAGCTGTGAATTAAAGATTAGTTGATTTGATGGGCATACCAATACCGGCAGTTTTTGTATCTTGATTAACAAAATAATCATTATAAAAAGAGAAGATTTCTAATCTGTCATCATAAATAATATGAAGTTGGTTTGTATAATACTCAGATTTAGAAAAAACCCTCCAATTCACTGGCTCACCAGGAATAGTCATTACTTCATTATTACTTTGCACTATAATCATGGCATCCTCATATTCAATTACAGTTCCAAATGGAGTGACTTCTGCTGAAATCACATCTCCACTATAGTCAAAATGTGGTAAATTACCAAGAGATTCAAACGTTGGGTTCCCTTCGTTTCTCGAAGAATATCTAACTGCTTTTATGGTTTGGTCTTGATAGATATATATCTTGTCTTGAACACCCCAAGAAAACCCTTCACCAATTTTCTCATCAAATATTTCTTGAGTAGAAATAATTCTATCAAAACTTCTTATGGACTTTCGTTTGTTTTCCTCATCTTTGCTCTTTTTAAATGATGCAAGAAAAGGTTTATGGTTGTGTGATGTTGCATATATGTCAAAGCCCGTCCATTTACAAGAAGTACAGTGATTATGGCTAATTAATATCGGTTCTTTTTCATTTTTCGCTTCAACTCTTTGTTGGAATAGACCTTCTGATCCCGTAGCAAATGCAATAGTTGTATATGAACTTGATGCAGTTATGTCGAAAGTTGGTACATCCCAAATTTTGACAATTTCTTCTTGTATCCTGCTCCCATTACATGGTGAATAGAAGACCCCTTCATTCATACTTATATACATTCTATGGTAATACATCTCAGAATCAACATGGGGGAATGGAAATGGATTATCTATATGATTAGATTCCATTATTTCATTAAAATTAATTTCAAGATTCATTTCAGATAAAAGCTTGAATCCATTAATCAAAGAATCTTTGATTGATGGTTCATGAAGCATTAATTGAACCCCTTTTTCATAAAAAAGATTGCTTTCCAAGAAAGCTGTATACCATGCCATCTTTAAACTTGAATTTTCTCTAGAAAAAAGATCGTTAATTAATTTATTCCAATCAATAGCTATCAAATCTCCTGAGTCACCAAATAAATATAAGTATTTCGAGTAAAGTTGTGAATCCCAATAGTTCCCAGGAACAACTAGTTTTATAGCTTGCATGGTTGACCTTTCATTATTTTACTTATTTTAGCTTTTGGTAAAACATTGCATCTAATCCAATCACGTAAGATGTCTGTTCCCGGTACATCTTGAGCATTTTGTTGATAATCAGCAGGATATCCATGCCAGGTACTATGGGAAATATCATTTTTGAATTTTGCAATAAACAGTTTTGTACTTCGATCTATACCAGTACCAAGATAATTCAATTCCTTCTGAATATAATGGAGACTCCAAGCATTGTTTCCTATTACCCAGCCTTTACCATAGGCCATTTTAAAACAATTCATTTCCTCATCCTCTGTTATTGTCCATTGAGACTTATTCGGATTATTATCTCTATGCTGGGGATTGGGTGAATATTGAACAATTTCAGTATTTTCTTCATCTTCACCTATCTGAAATTTTAGCTCATAACAATCTACATTACTCATATTTTTATTTAAAATTGAACCCGTGACCTCTTCATTACCAATGAAGAGCAAGATAGACAAAAAGCCAGTATAGAGAAGGATTACAGCCATCCTCTAAAGTGCCGCTGGTCTATTCGCTGGTCAGATTGATGTTTTGATGGTCAGCCAAAACGTTAGTCTAAGCTTGTGAACGCCTTGCTGCGTAAGGCTTTACTGCCCTTGGTGGTTGGTTATTGTAAGCAATCCCACGCGAGGGGCTTTTAAATTATTGCATCATTGACGCGCTTTAGCTGGTTTGCTTATTTTGGTCGCTAACTTAATTCTTGTGGGTCATCGATCGATGGGTGAAGACCAGCGGCTAACCATTGACAGCGGGCATTTTGAATAAACGGTTCTTCACGACGATCATCATTGAGATCGAGACGGTTGCAAGTGGCTCGACCGATAGCCGTTATCCCAATTAGCCTCAAAGCATCAGCAGACCAAATAAAATGCTCCGACCATTTGTGCTGGCGTGGGTTGAAAAGTGGTATCTCGTCCTGATTTATTGGGTCAACGCCAGTAGTGAAGTTGTAACGAATTTCGTTGCAGTGCCGACAAGCCAGGGCAAGATTATCCAAGCTGTTCCCGCCCCCAAGAGATTGCGGCTGAAGATGATCGATCGACAATGGTGCAGAACTGAGTAGCTCTGGGTAATGACAATATTCACACCGAAACTGAGCGCGTTGACGAACTGCTTGAAATAGAGATTTAGATATGCCCATTAGCTCTAGCAGCCATTTGCGCGTTGATGTAGCTAAAGATTTCGTCTAATTCTCCGATCGACTCTAGCTCAATCATTTCATCTGGGGTCAAGCTGTCTGCTTTTTTCTTGTCGATCAATATTTGCAGTCGATCGCCTAATTCTTCAGTAAATTTGAATAAAGTGAGATTGTTAACTTGCTCGACTTTTAACCCCTTTGCCATTAGAGATGAGGGCTTCAGAATTGTTGCCATGTGCTAACCTTTTGATACTAGGTTTACCAACCAGGATATTGGAATTGATCGTGATTGCCAGCTCATGAAGTTTAAAGCATAACAATAGACTAACAAAATGCTCAAGCCTTTGACGGGGATTGAACCCGTGACCTCTTCATTACCAATGAAGTGCTCTACCACTGAGCTACAAAGGCAGATTGGATTTTAATGCGCCCTGAAGAAACTCCAAGGCGCATTGTTTTTCATGAATGGGCCGAGTTGGATTTGAACCAACGTAGCTCTCGCAGCGGATTTACAGTCCGCCCCCATTAACCACTCGGGCATCGACCCGCGTCATTCACGATTTACAATCATAGCACGATGTTTGGCTTTTTTAGCAGTCGATCGAACATTTATTTTTTCACTTCATCCAAAAGGCCACCGCAAGCATCTATCAACAAATCGATCACATAGTCAAAGCCAGCGTCGCCACCATAATAGGGGTCAGGCACCTCCTTATCGGAATGTTGAGAGGCATAGAAGCACATCATCTTCACCTTATCGGCATACTTTCCTTGAGGATCTAGCGCCTTAATACCGCGATAGTTCTCGTTGTCCATCGCTAAAATCAAATCAAAAGCCTCAAAGTCCGCTGCTGTGAAAGCGCGGGCGGTGCCTTTGGTGGGTAAACCACGCGCCTTACTGGCCGCCTGCATTCTTCGATCGGGCGGTTGACCAATATGGTAGCTATTGGTACCTGCCGAATCACAGACAATTTCACCAGCCGGGATGCCTGCTTCAGCCACCAGATGATTCATAATATTTTCGGCGGCGGGCGATCGACAGATATTACCCAGACAGACAAAAAGAAGTTTAGTAGCCATAAATTGTTACAGGCGAACCAATGGTTCGCCCGTTTATTAGAATTAAAAAAAGCTTACAGACCAGGAATATTCAAACCTTGAGTCAAGGCTTCCATGCGCTCGCGCATAACCTCAGTAGATTTATCGTAAGCATCGTTCATTGCGGCTAAAACCAACTTAGATAGCTCATCAGCGCCTTTGCTGGCTGCATCAGCACTAATTGTGACGCTGCGAGGTTCTTGGTTGCCACTTAAGACTACTTTGACCGAGCCACCGGCACATTCCCCAGGAATCTCCATTTGCTCTAATTCTTCTTGCAACTTTTTGGCATCTTCTTGCACTTGCTGTGCTTTTTTAAAAGCTTCGGCCAGCTCCTTCATTTTGCCTAAGCCTGGAAAACCGCCGCCAAATCCTTTACCTTGGGTCATGATTGCACTCAATAAAATCTCAATTCTAGCTTACCCTATCGGAGCTGGAAACTCTCCCATCATTTTAACTTCGGTCTCCAAATCTACGTCCCACTTGTCTTTAACCTGTTGTTTGACGTAGTGAATAAGTTGAAAAATATCGGTGGCGGTGGCATCGCCGCAATTGATAATAAAGTTGGCGTGCATTTCGGAAACTTCGGCTCCACCAATCTTGTAGCCTTTGAGGCCAGAATCTTGAATTAGCTTGGCCGAAAATTGGGGAAGAGGGTTGCGAAACACGCTACCGCAACTAGGCTGATCGTAAGGTTGACTAGTGTGACGGCGCTCCAGGTCTTTCTGGGTTTTGCCCACCACCACAGCAGCATTTTCGGCAGCAGTTAGCTGTAGGGTCGCCGAAATCACTAGTAATTCGCTGCCTTGTAAGTTGGAATGACGATAGCTGTAATCTAATGCTGCCGGTTGTAGAGTCAAAATTTCACCTTCGGCATTTAAAACCTGGGTTGAAACTAATACATTTTGCATTGAAGAGCCATGTGCGCCAGCATTCATCACCACAGCACCACCTACGGTACCAGGTATACCCGCTGCCCATTCTAAATTTGTCCAGCCTTTGCGGGCGGCTTGCCAAGCTAGACTGCCGATCATTTTGCCAGCACCAACTTCAATTTGACACAGTTCAGCATTAAATCTAGTTTCGATCCAGCGCAGGTGGCGGGTAATAATTACTAGACCTGGTAAGCCAGTGTCGCCGATCAACAAATTAGAACCTGCACCCAAAAAAGTAATAGGTAAGCTATTAGCTTTTGCCCAAGCGATCGCCGCCTGGGTTTCTGCGATATTTGTCGGTTCGATCGCCCACTGGGCTGGGCCACCAACTTTCCAGGTGGTAAACTTAGCCAGAGCCACCTGAGGACGGACATTGAGACTAGATGGGTCGGTAGGGCGGTCGATCGAAAGAGTCATAAAATATTTAAGTTTGGTAGAAAGCCATCACGTCTGGAATTATTTGGTTGAGGTTGCCTGCACCCAAAAACAACGCCATATCACCAGCTTGCAGAGTTTGATTCAGATACTCTGTCACTTCTAGCAGAGTAGCTTTGTAAACCACCTGGGGATTAATTTTGCTAATTTCGGCCACCAACTGTTCGCTGCTGACTCGGCCATCGTTGGTTTCACCAGCGCTGTAGATATCGGTAATTACCACCAAATCAGCAGCAGCCAAAGATTCGGCAAACCCGGCCAAAAAGGTCAAAGTGCGACTATAGCGGTGGGGCTGGAAGGAAGCAATCACCCGGTTAGGAGCTTGAATGCGCAGCTTCGCAGAGGTCAGAGTGACTGCAATTTCGCTGGGGTGATGGGCATAATCATCAATAAAGCTGATGTCACCATGTTGACCACGCAGCTCAAACCGGCGTTTGGCACCACCAAAGGTTAATAGGCCAGCGGCGATCGGGGAGAAATCCACATTCAAAAATCTGGCGGCGGCAACTGCCCCCAAAGCGTTGCTCAAGTTATGCTCACCCAAGACTTGTAATTCTAGATTGCCCAATAACACGCCCCG
>JAYSRP010000399.1:0-1924 GCA_043721015.1 Synechococcales cyanobacterium
AATAGGTTCTGGTTTCAATTGCTGCATAGTACTTAGGACGTAATATTTTGCCCAAATCATTAGCAAGTGACACAATCAGCCGACTATGGACTTGGTGCCAGAAAAATGGGTCTTCCAAGTAGGGATCCATACCAGGGAAAGGAGAAAGCATGGCAGTAACCATTAATCATTCGTCCTTCCCATGTTATCGCAAAACCAAAAGTAACTGATGTCCTAGATGCTGTCAGAGGCATCGACAAAAATCTACTGAATTCGGTATCAATTACAATATTATTCACTTGCTGCGGCTTTTCAAAGCTTGATCTGGTTTAGTGAAATCATCTAAAATGATTAGTTCACCTCACTTTGGGCAACTTTCATGGCACGAGATCTGCGCGCATTCCTTAAAATACTGCAAGAACGTGGCCAGCTAAGAACGATCGACACCTTAGTAGATGGTGACTTAGAAATTGCCGAAATCTCTAACCGGATGCTGCAATGCGCTGGCCCTGGCCTGTTATTTACCAACGTTAAAGGCTCTCCCTACCCTGTCGCTGTCAACATTATGGGCACCGTAGAGCGGATCTGTTGGGCAATGGGAATGGAGAAACCCGAAGAACTAGAAGATCTCGGTCGTAAGTTAGCATTGCTACAGCAGCCTAAGCCCCCCAAGAAAATTGGACAGGCGATTGACTTTGGCAAAGTTTTATTTGATGTGGTCAAAGCCAAGCCTAGCCGCGATTTCTTTCCTCCTTGTCAGCAAGTAGTTATCCAGGGCGACGAAGTAGATTTGAACAAAATTCCGATGATTCGCCCCTATACCAACGATGCGGGCAAAATCATCACATTGGGGTTGGTGATTACCAAAGATTGTGAAACCGGAACTCCTAATGTAGGTGTCTATCGACTGCAACTACAGTCCAAAAACACCATGACCGTGCAGTGGCTCTCGATTCGAGGCGGGGCTGGACATTTGCGCAAGGCCGCAGAGCGGGGCAAGAAGTTAGAGGTGGCGATCGCCCTTGGTGTCCATCCCCTGATCATCATGGCGGCAGCGACCCCAATTCCGATAGATCTGTCGGAGTGGTTATTTGCAGGTATCTATGGTGGTGCCGGAGTCAAGCTAGCAAAATGTCGCACCATAGATCTCGAAGTCCCCGCTGATTCGGAGTTTGTTTTAGAAGGCACAATTACTCCAGGTGAAGAGGCGATCGATGGCCCTTTTGGTGATCACATGGGTTATTACAACCAATCCAAAGAAGGCCCGATCATCAACTTTAACTGCATCACCCATCGCCGTGACCCAATTTATTTAACTACATTTAGCGGTCGGCCACCCAAAGAAGAAGCAATGATTGCGATCGCCCTCAACCGCATCTATACTCCCATTTTGCGGCAGCAGGTGCCCGAAATTATAGATTTCTTTTTGCCGATGGAAGCACTTAGTTATAAGGCGGCGATCATTTCGATCAAAAAAGCTTATCCCGGTCAAGCCCGCCGTGCTGCATTGGCCTTCTGGAGTGCTCTGCCCCAGTTTACTTACACCAAGTTTGTGATTGTAGTTGATCAAGATATCAACATCCGCGATCCGCGCCAGGTGGTTTGGGCGCTGAGTTCTAAGGTCGATCCCCAGCGAGACGTATTTATTATTCCCGATACACCCTTCGATAAATTGGATTTTGCAACTCCTAAGATTGGCCTAGGCAGCCGGATGGGAGTGGATGCTACTACTAAGGTTTACCCCGAAACTGAGGCAGAATGGGGTGCGCCGTTGGAGTCTGATCCTGAAGTGGCTAGGATGGTCGATCGAAAGTGGCAGGAATATGGACTCAGTGATATCAATTTAGACGAAGTGAATGCCAATCTCTTTGGGTACGATATGTAGGTAGTTAATGGTTTCTAGTAGCCATGAATTTTGATCCTTTTGTACATGGTCGTCGATCGA
>JAYSRP010000400.1:0-8366 GCA_043721015.1 Synechococcales cyanobacterium
AGATCGTAAACATCAGCAAAAGGCTTTAACCATTCAGGGTTTTGCAATAGCTCTGCACCGATCTCAGCCAGAGTTTTGCAGCAGCTATCTGGAGTATTGCGTACTTGGTCAGCGCTAAATCTCACTACCACCCAGCCCTGATTGAGATGGTGATCATCTTCTAAAAAACTTCCGGCTGCTACTCCTGCTACTCCTGCTACTCGCTGCGGTACAGAGTCGATCGAGATACTAATATGTAGCTGGGAATGTTCATCAATCAGCATTAGCCCAGAACCAATGCCACTGTAAATTTTATGCGGAAACCAGCGAGACAAAGTAGTCATAAATGCCGTGGGTAAACTCGCTAATTCTTCCTCTGCCACGTTAGGAGTCATGGTTCTGGCCAACATCTCGGCTACCCGCTGCCGACGATAGCTAGAGATGCCTTCCTCAGTTTGCAATCTTTCACTGCGAGTCCGATCGAAATCAGTTTCCCATTGCTGTCGCCGAAACCGATCCATTTGTTGATGGTATTCATACCAACGGCTTTGGTAGCTAGTCTGCATTCCCGCTACATGCGCCAGTATAAACAGCACCCCGCTAACTAGCGTTGCACCCCCTACCAATAAACCCATCCCATAGTTAGCGATCGCCCCTACTATTACCACCAAAAAAGCCTCTATGCCCAAAACCCAAAAGTTAAAACGAATAGGAGGCTGGCCAGGATTCTGTAACAAGGGCTGTGAATCAAAAACGGGCAATGCCCGATCTGCTTGATATGCTTTTTTAACATGGCGAGGCAGCTTAACAATAGGGTATACAGACATGTTGGGGGCTACCGGTGCTACCGGCGCGATGAGATCAAAATGAAAAAGTTGGCATTCTTAGTTTCCCCAAATTTCGATCAAGATCTACTGCTTTCTAAATAATTACGGGGCAATTACTGAGATGGTTTCGAGAGTCATTGGAGTGAAATATATAGCAGTCGTCTGGGTACTCTAGAAACTAAGCATCCCAAAACCGGGCTAGGAAAAACTTGTGAACGAACCGTGGACAAACACCCTTGAGCAACGCTGGATTGCCCCGGCCTACGCAGGTTGGGTAGTTTTAGCTATTTCGATCGGCCTCTTTATGGCAGCCACCAACACCATGACGGGCTGGCTATATGTATTGAGTGCGATCGGGCTAGTCTTAGCTGCTATTGCTGCTATTTTGCCCGTAAAGTCACTACAGGCATTGAGCATTGAACATTTACCCCATGCCCCTGTAACCGTTGGTGATGAACTGTTGATCGAGCTGCGGATTCATAATAAGAGCCTGCAAACTCAGACGATGTTTCAGGTCTATGAACATTTACCGCCAAATTTGACCTTGGGCAAAATCGATCCACTGCCGATTGAGCGAGTTCCGGCCCAAGGCACTTACATTGCCAAACTGTGCTGCCTGACGAACCGGCGGGGAGTATATCGTTGGGATCGGGTAGAACTCCGGAGTGGTCAGCCGCTGGGATTATTTTGGTGTCGGCGAGGTCGCCAAGCTCCAGCGCAGGTGTGGGTTTATCCGCAGCATTTACGATTGGCTCAATGCCCGGTAGTGGATAATTTTGCTAGCCCTAATTCGATCGATCCGAGTGAGTCGATGCAGCGGGCGCAGTTATCTACCTATGGCACTACTCGCAGTTTGCGGCCTTATCGCATGGGCGATCCGCTTCGCCTAATTCACTGGCGTTCTAGTGCCCGATATGGTGAATTTCGGGTGCGAGAATTGGAAGCTGTACATACGGCTCCAGTAGTCACTATTTGTTTGAATGCGGCGGCTCCTTGGACAGAATTGCCTTTTGAGCAAGCAGTAATAGCAGCAGCTTCGCTATATTTTTATGCTACTGCTCAGCAGCTCACCGTTAATTTTTGGACTTCCCAACATGGATCTTTGCAAGGTCAACATGCGGTGCTCCAAGCTTTGGCCGAAATTGAGATCGGTGCTAGCGGCGCGGTGCTACCGACGGAGCCATTGCTGTGGATTACCAGTGACAGCCAAGGTTTGGATGCTTTGCCGCTCGATAGCCGCTATGTAATGTGGGGAGAAAGTAGCTCTAGATTGCCCGGACTCTCGATCGATCCTCATGCTCCTTTAGCTAACCAACTTCAAAAAAATCTTCAGACTCATGGCTAAACCACCCAAGACTAAAATAAAACTCCGTAAAAGCGGTGAACAGTTAGATGTTGTGGTGCCCCGTAAACGACAACTCAGTAAAGAAGCTGTTCATCAGGTAGCTTTGACTACAGTAGTGAATGCGATCGCGCTATTTTTGGTCGGATTCAATCTTTGGGTAGGCATCAACATCAATCGTTTGGCGAGTACTGGCGATGAGGCCAGAGGACTAATTGCTGGCTGGTCAGTTGTTTTACTATTTGTGATTCCATTAGCTTTATGGGTTGTAGGAGCTGCATTTAAGAACTCGGCAGAGATGTGCAAACAGGTTTTTTCAGATACTTCAGTGTCTATTAATAATACTCATTTGGCGATGAGTACAGAGTTCATGCGGTTTGATTGGGGGACTTTTCGCCGGATCAAAGTTAAAGATATCACCCGAATTGTAGTTACAGACTACAAATACATTGATGGTATAGATCCTGCCCAATCACCTTGTTTTTTGGTATTAGAGTTAGATAGTGGCACCGTCAATTTATTTGCCGCCGAGCATCGACTTTCTAAAGATGAGGCCAAGTGGTTGGGTAAAGAACTGAGTCGTTGGTTGAATGTGCGATTAATTATGGAATAGGGAATTCATTGAAATTCATTGGATGATGGCGTTGACGTAGAGGGCGGGCACAAGGCCACGCCCCTACGGTCAACGTTTTTAATATGAATTCAATGATGGATTTCTGCAAATATTGACATGATTAATCGCTATTGGCTCAAAGCTTCTGCTAAGGCATTGCGAAAATCGATCGCCCGCTTATAAAAAATGTCGTGATGATTATTCTGATCTTCTAATAAAGCTCGATCGATCACTGCTGCCAAAGGCTTCGGAATACTGGAATCTCGTTCTAAAATGGGCACAGCTCCATCTTGCAAAATCACCTGTAATGGATCGCGCTTGCCAAAATTGCGGGGAGGTAAACCCGTTAGCATATTATAGAGACAAGCTGCTGTTGCCCATACATCCACAGCGGGCTGCACATATTTAGTATTCAGCAGTTGCTGCCGAGACATATAGCTCGGTGTACCCATCACACCGCCTTGGCCAGTCATAGTTTGACCGCTCATCCCGGCTAGTTCAAAAGCTTTTGCCAAACCATAATCGCCAATTTTTGCCAGGGTTTTATCACCGTTGCGCTGTAAGAAAATATTGGCCGGTTTGAGATCTCGATGCACCAAACCTTGACCTTCTCCAATCGAACCATCAGCCAGCCGGACAGCGGGGAGAACCGCATTGTGAGTGTATTCCAAACCAGCTAACACCTGAAGCGTAATAGAAATCGCTATTTTGAGTGGAATCTTGCCACCTTGACTGACGATAAAATCAGCAACGCTCCCTTCGTGACAACATTCCATCGTGAAGTAAAAAATATTCTTAGCTTCACCATAGTCAATAGTCCGCACCACATTAGGATGACGTAACGACTGAGTATTGGCCATCTCGCGGATAAACATTTTAACTGCTCGATCGTTCACGGCTATTTGGGGCAGCATTACTTTTAATGCCACCATTTCTTCGGTGTGATCGTTCTGAGCTAAATACACCGCCCCACATTTACCAGCGCCGAGCAATTTGACAATTGTATAGCCCCGAATTCCGGCCAAAGAAGGATGATCGCCTGCGGCCAGGCTCAATAAATCATTGGCAGCTTGGCGATTATCGGGAGGCACAAACTTCGATCGAGACAACAGACTCGAAGCAGTACCCGTATCCTCAATTTTCACCTCAAAAGCGGTATAACCAATTTGTAATAAATCGCCATTCACCAAATCTCGTTCTAACCCCTCAGCACCCTGAGGCGCTTTTTGTTGGGAGCCAACCCGTTGGCCATTTACATAGGTGCCATTACCGCTACCCAAATCTCTGACCCGAATGAAGGGCGGATTGATATCTAGTAAGCAGTGATACCGGGAAACCTGAGCATGAGCCGCATCGCTGGGCAACCGCACATTACAGTCTTTATGGCGGCCAATGGTGCAAACTTCTCGCTCTTCGTACACATACTGAGTGCCCGAGAGTTGGCCTTGGGTGATAGTTAAGACAATTTTGGCTGGCATAAATGACAATCGGTCAGGCTCAAGCTATCATTTTAAGTCTTTTAGGTCGCAGACTACCCGAAAGCCAATTTTATTGCTGCGATAATTCGTCGGTGCCCAATGGCGAGCTGCTGATCGACATACCTGAGGACTACATCCCCAAGCACCACCACGCAAAATACATTGACTAGGATCACCGTCAACTCGCCAAGCGCTTCCATCACTAGGAGCGCCTATATAGTCATCATGTTGGTAGTCTGCGCACCACTCCCAGACATTACCATGCAGATCATGAAGACCAAAAGGATTAACTGGAAAAATATCTACCGAACTAGTACTCCGCCGAATCAAATTGGCTGTAAATTTACTACTTTTCATGCTGCTGTCGTAGTTAGCCAAATTAGGATAGAGCTGTGTACCAAAAGAAAACGGCGTTGAAGTACGACCACGACAAGCGTACTCCCATTCGGCTTCGGTCGGCAAACGATAAATTTGGCCTAACGTTTCAGAGAGCTGGGTACAAAAACTCATCGCATCATACCAAGAGACACTTTCTACCGGCAGTCGATTGCCATGAAAATGAGCTGGGTTGTGGTCGATTACCGCCAGATATTGTTCTTGAGTGATCGGAAATTTACTGATCTGAAAAGGAGCGATCGTCACCAAATGTTGAGGACTTTCCCGACTGAGGCAGCCCGACTCACTGCTGCCCATAAAAAAATCGCCACCATCAATTTCCACCATGCCTAGCTCGATATTCTTGCCCCGCCAAAAGCTCCCTGAGCGCAGAATGGTTTTTTGGAGTACCGGAGCAGTATCTACTGTCTTACAGCTTATTTCTACTTCGCTAAAGCGAGTTACTACCCCGATCGTGGTTTGCCAATCTTTGTCTAGTTCTGGATAGCTGTGGAGGGGAGGTCGCTGCTCTTCTAGTTTAGAGCCTTCGTCTAAGCCTAACATTTGTCGAAATGCGGCCATTGTTTGGGGGCGTTCTGCTGGTTGCTGAGCCATCCCACACAAAATTGCTTCATTTACTCGATCGCTGACCGTACTATTGAAGTGCTGGGGAGCTGGCATGTCCACATAGCTGCGAAAATTTGCCGGGATCGGGACTTGAGCGGTCAGCAGATGATAGCAAGTGGCAGCCAGAGCGTAGACATCAGAGTAAGGACCCGATTCGCCTACTCGGTATTGCTCTGGTGGAGCATAACCGGCAGTGGTAACGTTAGTAGTATCGGCATTGTTGTTCACCACTGCCAATCCAAAGTCAATCAATACGGCCTGCTTGGTTTTTTGTCGCAGTAAAATATTGTGAGGCTTAATGTCTCGGTGTAAGAACCCCTGCTCATGGCAATAGGTAATGGCTTTGCTAATTTGATTGATGTAGACCAAAGCCTCTTCTTCAGGCATTTGGCCGCTTTCATCGGCATAGTGGGCGAGTTCTTCGCCTTCGATATATTCCATTACCATGCCCCATAGCCCGTCCTCTTGGATGAGTTCATACACCTGGACAATATGGGGGTGTTGGCAGCCTTTCAAAATCATCGCTTCATTTACGAACCGCTCTTGCCGCTCAGTAAAATCATCTCGATTTTGCTGGAGATGATTGAGTGTCTTGATTACTACCTGTCTATCCCGCAGGGTGGAAACAGCGGACTCAAAAATATTTTCTAAGGCTAAATAAGTCACTCCAAAGCCACCCGCTCCCAAAACTTTTTGGATGCGAAACCTGCCGTTTTTGATTTCTTGGTTATTTTGCCAAACTTGCATTAGCGATAGCTCCGCTGCACCTGCGGTGATCATGAGAGTAAAAGCGAGGATATTTTTAACATTCCTCCTCTTGTAGTAGTACCCACCAACAGACCAATCTGCACAGATCTCAGTGTAAATTCGGAGCTATTTACCCAAAAGCTTCACGCAACCCACACCCCCAAAGTACAACCCCAAAATCGCTCCAGCTAACAAGCTTTGGGTAATGGGATCAGTAGAAGGTGTAATGATAGCTCCAGCTACCACGGCTGATACCACCACAGTCCGCCAGCTTCTGAGCATTTGGCCAGAGGTGACAATGCCCAGCAAGGCTAACAAAACTTGGATTACTGGCACCTGAAAAACTAGTCCTGTAGCCAACAGCAGTACCAAAATAAACTCAAAATAACGCTCGATCGACCAAAACTGTTCTACCACATCAGCGCCATAGCTGACCAAAAAATTTAAGGCTGCCGGAATCAGTAAGTAGTAAGCAAATAGCAATCCACCTACAAACAAAAAGCTCGAACCCACTACCACTGGCAAAACCAAGCGTCGCTCCCGCTTAGTTAGACCGGGCAAAACAAATTGAATCACCTGATACAAAATCACCGGGGTAGCCACCAAGATTCCTCCATATCCAGCCACCTTAATCGAGACAAAAAAGTACTCCCCAGGAGTAAGCTGCAAAAACTTGACACCTTGGGCTGGTACTTCTAGCAGCGCTACCAATTGTCGCACTACTGTAAAACAGCCTAAGGCACCGACCACTACGGCGATCAGGGCGTAAAAAATTCGGGTGCGCAGCTCTTCTAAATGGTCGAAGAAAGACATTTCTACCTCATGAGGTAGATCAGGATCTAAGACTTCGGCGGTGTCTTCTGGGGCCAGAATTTCGGCCTCTGTTGGCTCCCAGAGTTCCGCATCTGCCAGCGCTGATTCTGCGGTTGCCAAATCATCTGGCGGTTCCCAGAGCTGGACATTTTGATCTGCAAAGTTTTGGATGTCAGAGTCAGGAGTCTCTGTCAGGAAATTTTCTAGGGGGGTGTCTTCGAGGCTGGTGGTTTCGGGTTCTGCGCTCATCAACAAATCATCAAACAGGGTCAAAGAATATTATAGAGGTGGACAGTTCCAGGATGGGATAGTCGATCGATGTTGTGAATGAATAATTATACTCATTGAATCAAGAACCTTGACAAATATCACTTATTAGTGTAGAGAACACTCACTTTATCAAAACTGAGTGTTCATGGCCTTTGAGTTAAGAACTTTAAAGATTCACCACGATTTTGAACACAATTATTGTTCTTTTTTAGCATGGCTCCATCTAACTTTCAGCAAAATTTACTGATAGAAATAAGCCTAATGTAACTTCTTCTATCTGGGCAGATAGGTTAGAGTAAGAAGATAAGGGATGTTTAACCAATAAAAAATATTATGAAAGCAATGATTTTGGCAGCAGGTAAGGGCACCCGGGTGCAACCAATCACCTACACCATTCCTAAACCATTGATTCCAATCTTACAAAAACCGGTAATGGAGTTTTTGGTAGACCTGCTGCGGGAGCATGATTTTACAGACATTATGGTTAATGTCAGCCATTTGGCGCAAGAAATCGAAAGTTACTTTCATGATGGCCAACGCTTCGGTGTCAATATTGGCTACTCCTTTGAAGGGTCGATCGGTGGTCGCGGTGAACTGGTGGGTAAGGCGATGGGTTCAGCCGGGGGGATGAAGCGGATTCAAGACTTTGCGCCCTTTTTTGATGATACCTTCGTTGTTTTGTGCGGCGATGCCCTAATTGACTTAGATTTGACTGCTGCGGTGAAATGGCATCGAGAGAAAGGCTCGCTGGCCACAGTGGTAATGAAGTCTGTTCCTAAGCAAGAAGTTTCGAGCTATGGGGTGGTGGTGACAGACGAAGACGGGCGAATTCAGGCATTCCAAGAAAAGCCTTCGATCGAAGAAGCTCTCAGCAACGATATCAATACTGGGATATATATATTCGAGCCAGAAATCTTTAATTACATTCCCTCTAACGAAGAATATGACATTGGTAGCCAACTGTTTCCTAAATTAGTAGAAATGGGCGCACCTTTCTATGGCATTTCTATGGACTTTCAATGGGTGGATATTGGTCGGGTGCCAGATTACTGGCAAGCCATTCGCAGCGTGTTGATGGGCTACGTCAACAATGTAAAGATCCCTGGCAACGAAGTCAGACCAGGAATCTACACTGGTCTCAATGTCTCGGTGAATTGGGATAAAGTCAACATCGAAGGCCCTGTGTACATCGGCGCAATGACCAAAATCGAAGATGGTGCCACCATTATTGGTCCTTCGATGATTGGTCGCAACTGCCACATATGCAGCGGCGCACTGATCGACAACAGCGTGGT
>JAYSRP010000401.1:0-3971 GCA_043721015.1 Synechococcales cyanobacterium
ATCGCTACTGGTGCTATGTAAGAATGGTGCCGAAATTCTTCGCGCTTGTGGATATTACTGAGATGTACTTCTACAGTAGGAATCGCCACCCCAGCGATCGCATCTCTAAGCGCCACACTAGTATGAGTCAGCCCACCAGGGTTTATCAAAAGGCCATCGTACTGGCCACGAGCAGCATGGATCATATCAATCAGCACTCCTTCATGATTTGACTGCTCACAAATAATCCCAGCCTTGTATTCTGTACCAAGCTGGGTCAGTTGCTGATTAATCTCGGCTAAAGTAGTGCTTCCGTAAGTCTCTGGCTCCCGTAGACCCAACAAATTTAAGTTAGGTCCGTGAAGAACTAAAATTTTCAGCCTAGCAAACTCTGGCATAGATATAGATCTCTAATACTTACTATCTTCTGTCGCGGACAGGGATAGGAATGAGTTCTGGCTCACACTGTGGCTCAGGGCCAAACAGAGATTCGACTAGCGTGTTAGCTAGTTCGATGAGTCGATCGATCAAACCTGTTATGTAGTCCATGAAAACCAGCTCCCACAAGAAAACTTTTAAAACTAGGGCAGTCCATCTTTGAAAAAGCCGTCTTTAAAAAAGTTGGTGCTGCTGCGGACAGTCGGCATTGAATGCTTAACCTTATTTTAGTGTGAAATCAGGAAGAGTGTAACGTAAAAAAAATATTTAACTATTTTTTCACATTTGTCCTGATTCTTTGACAATTCTCATTTTTGGTCGATCGCCTTATGAGTTTGGGGCACGACCCGCACAGTGGCCAAAAATTGCTTTAGCAAAGCCTGCCACTGTAGAACCTGCTCTGGCAAAGGGGGCAATGGATTACCATGATGGGGGCGCTCTAAACCACTTACTGGCTGTAAAAATACGGGAGTCTGTGGATCGATCGCCGCAATCAGCTCGGCAGCCTTAATCAAATCTTCGGTCAGAGTAGCTTGGCTCACAATAATTTTGCCAAACACCGCACACCCCCGCTCCACACATACCCGCAAAAATTCTTGGTGCGCCGCCCAATGCGATTCACCGCTAACACTGGGTAACTTGATATCCATCCCCACCAAATCTAGATGCTCAGCGATCGAGGCGAGCTGCTGCGGGCGATGGCCACCGGTTTCTAGATAGATCGGTAAGCCCGTAGAGCGCAGCAGCGGCAGTAATTGTTGCAAAAACTTGGCATGGAGTAATGGCTCACCGCCGGTGATACTAATGCTGTCATGTAAATGAGGCGTGTTTTGATCTTTCACCCAACCCAAAACTTGATCTACCGATACTGGGTTCGGATATTCTTTAAAATCTCGCTGGCCAGGGGTTTGTTCGATCTCACAAGTTTTCTGCGGCACCCAAGTATGCTCACTGTCACAGTATGTACAGCGCAAATCACAGCCGCCAAACCGCACAAAGATCTGCCGGGTGCCCACGTTTAGACCTTCTCCTTGGATTGCTGAAAAAATTTCTACCAGATTAGCCAGATTAGTTTGGGCGGACATATATTATTAGTTGATTTACAAGTTCTCGAAAATTCACAATTTTACAGCTTTCTTCATAAAAGCACATCTTCTGCTGAAAGAAAATTTATCACTAAGCTGCGGTGATCTTGGTTAGCATTAGAAGAACTTCTATCGGGAAGATTGCCATGCTGCCAATATTATCGATTTTAGCTCTGCTCCTGTGCTTTTGGATTTTAGTCTCGCAACTAATCCGCCACGAAAAATCTAATAGTCGGCGACGAGCACTGGCGACCCAATATCCTCACACCTACAAACGAATTCCTCGTGATCCTGAAGAACAATATATAGAAGGAATTGGCTACATCATTGGTGATGCTTCTTGCCAATATAATGCTCGATCGCCCTACATGCGCTGTGCTGTCAATCCTAGTGGGCTTTGCGAAGGCTGCCGCGACCATTGCCGCCAATAGATAAATCCCATCATATGTCAGCCTAGAAATGAAAATTAAGATCCAGCCCTTTACTGTCAACAAACGTGTCCCTCTAAAAATTAGTCGGGGCACTACTAGCCAGTCTACAAATATTTGGCTACGCATTGAGGAAGAAGGTATTGAAGGCTGGGGTGAAGCCACGCCTTTTTCGATCGGCACTCTCCAACAAAGCACCGCCGAAATTATGACGGCTTTGACGGAACTAACTCCGGTACTAGCCAAGTTTCACCCTCTCCAGCACCAAAGCATTGACAAAATGCTGCGAGAATCGGACTGGCAGCGAATTCCTTCGGCAGTGGTGGCGGCGATCGACTTGGCAATTCATGACTGGCTAGGTAAAAAAGCCGGAATGCCCCTCTGGCAACTTTGGGGCTTAGAACCAGCCATGGCTCCGCCGATTTCTGTTACTGTAGGCATCAATTCCCCGGCTGGTGCCCAAACTAGAGTACGCCAATGGCAAGAAATTTTTGATTGCAATTTTTTTAAGTTAAAGCTAGGCAGCCCCGCAGGCGTTGCTGCCGATCAGGAGATGTTTGAGGCTGTGCAAGAAATTGTGCCTCAAGCTAAGCTCACCATCGATGCCAACGGTGGCTGGAGCTTAGAACAGGCGATAGTCATGACGGAGTGGCTATATCAACGGGGCGTTAGCTATGTGGAGCAGCCGTTAGCAAGAGGATCTGAAGCTGATCTGCCAAAGTTACAGCAGGCTTCGCCGCTGCCGATTTTTGTGGATGAGAGCTTTTTTGTGAGCCAAGACCTGCCTAAATTAGTCGATCGAGTGGCTGGCATCAATATCAAACTAATGAAATGTGGGGGCTTAAGTGAGGCTCTGCGCAGCATTCATGCCGCGAGAGCCTACGGCTTGCAGGTAATGATTGGCTGCTATTCCGATAGCTGTCTATCGAATACTGCTGCTGCCCAATTGGGTTCTTTAGCAGACTATTTAGACCTGGATAGCCACTTGAACTTATTGGAAGATCCTTTTGTGGGGGCAACCATGCAAGAGGGTAAGCTGCTACCTAGCAACTTACCCGGTTTGGGAATAGAACTGCATTCCAAGTAGACTACAAGCCTTCCAAGGGAATACCTAAGAATCTGGCCAACTCGGCACCTTGAGTTTCGATTTCAGTAAGAGCGATCGGCTCACCTACCCGAGTTAGAGGAATTTCTCGCCGACCCTTGACCCGAATAAACAGCGTGCGCCGAGGATTGATGCCGTCTTTGATATCTACCCGCACTGCTTGAATATCTTTCAGCGGATTTTTTACTTCGATTTGACGGTTTTTGCCAGGGAAGCCCCAGCGGAAAATAGTCGATTCGCCGGTTTCTTGATTGAACTCATTGTAGCCACCGCCAATATCGAGGGCGATCGAACCCCACAAATACAGAGCCGTTAGAGTGCCTGCCACTCCATAGAAGCCCATTGCCACCCCCTGGGGGAAAAATGGTAGGTCGATCGAGTTTTCTACCAACGGCAATAAATCGGTGTGGAAAAAGCTGGATAAACTTTCTAGCAAAAAGCCCCCGCCTCCCAAAGTGACGATGCCAGCCCAGAAATAATTGCTAAACCGGCGGGAACCCAGAACAGGTTGCACCAGAATGGTCTTTGGCACAGCCACTGCAACGCTTTCAGCCATCTTAGGTGTTTCGGGAGGAGATTGGTTAGACAGGGTTGAGTCGGACATATTGGAAATTTTTAGAGTTTTTTCAACAGCTTTGCTTATTGTGGCACTGATTTTGAGAAATCAACTTCTGAGAAATCAACTTCTGAGAAATCATCGGCAGAACCAAAGTTCTTTCCGTTGGCCAAAATGGGAATTATTAGTGGTGAGTATAAACATATAGGTGAGTAGCTAGTCCAGCAAGACTCAGCAGACGAAACAATTTGTAAAGATCCTCAATCGATCGAACACCACCAACATTCCCATATTTTATACTAACAAAGAGAAATACCTCAGCCCCGCAATGCCCCCAGCCTCTACCGAACAACCAGCAACTATTTCAGCCGTACAGTGGC
>JAYSRP010000402.1:0-22803 GCA_043721015.1 Synechococcales cyanobacterium
ATCACTCATGATTATGAACGAAAGTGCTGAAGGTCTTAGATTGGCTTAGGAAGCAAGTCGTATTCTGTATCATTGACTACTAGATACTGTTGAAGCCCCAATGATGGGGCTTAATTTAGCTGGAGTAATTTAGATTTGAGCAGTGCCAGTTAATGGTTCCGCAACAGGATCTGTACCAAAAGAGTTGCGTGGTTCTTTTAAGAAAAAAGCACAGCAAGAAGCACAAACCAGTGACGTAAGACCCATGGTAATAAAGAGAGTAGAACTATTGGTCAGACTATACACTGTCAAATACAACACGCCGCCAAAGTTGCCATAAGCCCCGACGTTGCCTGCAATTTGACCAGTCATTTCTGGCTTGACCAGTGGCACGATCGCAAAAGTGCTTCCTGAGCCAGCCTGGGCACATAAACCAGACAACATAATTACCAATAGCGCTGCCGGTAATGCCCAGCTAGGATTAATTAAACTAGCTGTTAAGTAGCCCACCCCAATACCAGCCGCCAAGATTGCCATTGTCCATTTGCGACTGCCAAATTTATCTGAAATAATGCCACCACTAGGTCGTGAAAACAAATTCAAAAGTGAATAAGCCGAAGCAATCATTGGTGCATACATGTCGCTCAAGCCAAAGGTTTCTTTAAAAAAGAGCGGTAACATCGATACAGCAGTTAACTCAGCGCCAAAAGTGGTGGAATATGCAAACTGTAAGAGAGCCACTTGCCGAAAGTGATAGCGTTCGTTAGCACCAAAAATAGTTTTGCCCAATACTACATCTTTGTTGACCTGCCAAGCTTGATAGGTTTGATAAGCATATAAAGCAGCAATCGAAGCCCAAACAATATACATCTGAGTAATACTTAGAAAAGCCGTTTTTGGCTGTGCTAACTGCCAAGCAATTAACCCTAAAGCACCGATTAAGCCCAAGTTCATTAACAGCAATCCCCAAAAGCCAATCGGCGATGTTACCTGCATCGAGCCATATTTTTTGGGGCGCTTGTATTCTTTGCCCGATGGGGTATCGGTAACATTGGAGTAATAGATAATTCCGTAAATGGCAGCAATAACCCCAGTGAAAATAATACTTTCGCGCCAGTGTGTTTGACCACCGGCAACAAGGCCAATGCCAGCCGCTACTAATGGCAAACCAAAGTTAGCCGCAAAAGCTCCAAAGTTTCCCCAGCCGCCATAAATGCCCTGGGCTAAACCAATATCTTTGGGTGGAAACCACTCCGCAACCATCCGAATACCCACCACAAAGCCAGAACCCACAATGCCCATCAACAGTCTCCCTACCACAATTTGGTTGAAATCATGAGCAGTTGCCGTTACCAAACAAGGTATGAGAGCAAACACTAGCAGTGTTGAGTAGGTAATGCGAGGGCCAAATCGATCGAGCAAGGCTCCAATTACAATCCGAGCTGGAATAGTGATTGCTAAGTTGCAAATGGCAATAGTTTTTAGCTGTGAGCCAGTTAAGCCCAACTCTGTCTGAATTACTGTGGCAAAAGGTGCAAAGTTAAACCAGCAAACAAAGCTTAAGAAAAATGCGAACCAAGTAAGGTGCAAAATTCGGTAAGGATCACGAAAAGACCAAAGATTTTTTAACATAGCAAGATTACAACAACAGCAAGTATTCAGAATAGAAATTCTTCACTACCGAGAAGTCAGGTTAAGTCTATTTACTACATTGGTTCGTATCTAAAGCTACGATTTATTGCAGGCTATGATAATAACGCAATTATTTAATGCTAAATACTCAAGACAAGCCAAAATTACTGGTGCTGATTGATTAGCCCTAGCATATATTTTTTTCCGAATTCTGCGATGACCCCACTTTAACTAATCTGCCCTCGACCGAATGGTGGGTTAATTCAATTTGCAAATACTCAGCAGGTCGATAGGGCAACCGCTCTGGCCACTCGATCGCCACAATTCCTGGCTCTACTTCCCAGCCCTCCCAGTATTGCTCTAAATGCAAAGCTGCTACTTCTACTGGGGTCAAGCGATAGAGATCTAAATGATATAGAGGACAACGACCGGCCAAATACTCATTGATCAAGGTAAAAGTTGGGCTGGTAATGGCTTCAGTTATCCCTAGCCCCGCTGCTAAGCCTTGTACCAAAGAAGTCTTTCCACTGCCCAAGTCACCGACTAAAAGCATTACGGTTCCGGCTGTTAGTTTAGTACCCAATTCATAGCCAAATTGTTTGGTAGCAGCCACATCTGCCAAAAACAACTCTGGGTTACTTAAATAATTATCAATATTGTTCACACTCACAATACCTAAGTGGTGGGCAATACCCACCCTACAAGAACTTTACGCTGATTTTCGAACATCCTTATCTTTGACTTCTGCTTTGTTTTGGCGATACCACAGCATTAATGCCCGAGCCAACTTGCGCGAATTATGGCGCAAATAGCCCTGTTCATCTTCCTCCATCACATTTACCGGCACAATCTGCCGTCTAAGCCGCTGGATTGCTTCAGCATCGACTTCGACATAGGTAGCATTTTCCTGGCGGTAACGCTCGGTCGATCGAGGAGATGGATGGTTCTTTTCCACCAGCACTGCATCAAAAAGCTTTTTGCCGCAGGCATGATCGATCGCCTTAATATGGTCGCTGACATGGTAGCCAGTGGTTTCTCCGGGCTGGGTCATGATGTTGCAGATGTAGACGCAGGGCACTCTACTCTTGTCGATCGCCTTGGCAATTTCGGGCACCAGCACGTTTGGAATCACGCTGGTGTAGAGGCTGCCCGGACCAATAATAATAAAATCGGCTTCTTCGATCGCCTTCAACACCGCTGGTAGAGCTGGCGGATTTTCAGGAATACAGCCAATTTTGACAATCTGACCACCGGCTTCGGTAATTCGTGATTCACCGCGAATGGTGCGGCCATCGGCCATTTCTGCCCACAGATCTACATGGCAAAGCGTCGCGGGCAATACCCGTCCCTGAATCGCCAAAACCTTGGAGCTAGCGGCGATGCCTTGTTCTAAGTCACCGGTGATATCGGACATCGCCGTCAAAAACAAATTTCCAAAGCTATGTCCTTCTAAGCCTTCCCCCGCCGAAAATCGATACTGAAACAGCTCCGTTAGCAGTTTTTCTTCATCGGCCAGAGCCGCAATACAGTTCCGAATATCACCAGGAGGCAGTACCCCAAAATCGCGCCTGAGCTTACCCGAAGAACCACCGTCATCGGCCACCGTCACCACAGCGGTAATATTGGCGCTGTAGGTCTTTAAACCCCTTAACAACGTAGAAAGACCAGTTCCACCACCCAAAGCTACAATTTTTGGCCCGCGACTGCGGCGGCGTTTGCTAATCAACATTTCCAACAGAGTCTTATCGCCTTGAGGGCTAAGCGCTCCACTGACCGCCTTCAGCGATCGCATTTGTCCCCAGAACAACAAGAAAAACCCTGAAGCCAAAATAATTGGTCCAGATACGCGATTAGGTACTACTTTGGCAACATTCTTTAAGCCATGATCGGCAAATTCTACCAGTGAGCGCACGGGCATCAATCTTACCCAAATTGCCAAGCCCAGAGCGATTAACACAACTCCAGCGAGCGTCACCATCAGCCAGCGCTTAACAAATAGCCCAGGAGCCAGCCACTGCACAGATTTTTTGACAATTCCGGTCTGGTGAGCATGTCGCTCATCGCCGTTAGACTGATGCTTTTGCAGTCGGTTCAAAGCATTTTGGACTATATTAACCATAGTGTGTAGCCAGAAAAGTTACGGAAAGCGAAGAAACTAAAGTACGCAAAAGGCGGTGAGGAATAGAAACAGAGCTAGTAACCGAGAAAACACACTACGAAAACATGGGCGAGAGGAATATGGAAAGGGCAAGGCCCAATGATACCCGTCTAATGTTAATACTATGTTAATCATAAGTACCATTCATTAATATATCGTTAACCGGCAAATAATCTTCCTGTGAGAAAAAAAAGAATTTTAGGGCTTGATCCGGGTTTGGCCACGATCGGCTTTGGGGCGATCGATACCAACGAGCCACACAGCAAGGTGCCACTGACTCTGTTGGATTTTGGCATCATCCAAACCAAGGCCGGAGTGGAGATTGGCCAACGGCTCAAGACCATCCATGAAGACCTGACTAGCGTGGTGCAAGAGTTTCAGCCAGAGTTAGTGGCGATCGAAAAGTTCTTTTTCTATCGCATGGCCAATACTATCTTGGTAGCTCAAGCGCGCGGGGTGATCTTACTGGTGTTGGCAGAAAATAATCTCCCCTATGTGGAGTTTACCCCAGCTCAAATAAAACAATCGATCGCTGGTTACGGAAATGCCACCAAAGAAGATGTACAGTCGGCGGTTGCCAGAGAGCTGGCTTTGGATTACGTTCCCCGACCCGATGATGCAGCAGATGCACTGGCGATCGCTCTTACAGGCTGGATGCACCTTTGACTAACGAAGTTCCCTCAGGCTAAACAGTGAATCGATGATAGTATTGCACTAGTAATGATAGCTGTCTGAGATACAACGGTTATGGCAAAACTCCCAAATGAAATATCTGAAACGATCTGGAGCCTACAGCGACAATTAGCCGACGTGATTGAGAGTGCCAGACATGCTGAATTCGCTCTATTCGAAATGTTTGGTGAAACAGCGCAGACAATTGGTTATCTTGATGATTTGCAAAATGTTGCAGAGCAAGCAACCGATAGATTCTCCCAATTTTCGAATCTGCAAATCCGGATTTTCAATGTACAGCCTCATATTCCAGAGGATATGTTAGATTTGGTGGTAAGAGCCATTGCCAATACTGAAGCTAGGCTACCAGCACTTAGACAAAGTGTTCAAGAAATTGTTAATGAGTGGAGATTACCATGACAAATGAATCGCCAAAACCAAGTCCTTCTGATGATCTTCGTCTTCTTAGTAACTTGCGTCGTGCTCGGTTAGCCATGGAGGAGGTTGGGCCGCAGCTAGATGAATTGATCGCCAGATTTGATGCAGAGATTCGTCAACAGCGATCGAGACGTATCCAAAAATCTCCCAACGTCACTGAAAGCAAACTCCTATCAGAGATCTAGATGCCTTGTCTCGTTAACATTTCGTAAGCTGCACAGCCGCAGTAATTAGGTAAAATCTGAGAAGCATTTTATATCCAGGAATTTTTAAAGATGGTTGCTTCTTTTCTTCCTCAGATCCTAGTTCCTCTAGTAGGTCTGGTATTTCCGGCTCTGGCCATGGCTTTCTTGTTTTTGTACATCGAAAGCGATGCCGCTGCCTAAGCGGTGCGGTTTAAGCCATGAAAAAAGCTGGGGTTATCCCAGCTTTTTTCATTCAATACACTTAACTAACTCGAATTACATCGAAGAACCTAAGCCAGCATAAGCGCCGTAGAAAAACAGGCTAACTACACCAATTACGCCGAAGCCAGCGATGGTTCCGACCAACCATAAGGGAATTCTTCCTGGTTCAGACATGATAAAGACCTCTTAACGGACAATTTTTATATGATTTTTGGCTATCTTTGAATACTAGAAAATAAATCTTAGTTAAAGAAGTAGCTAGTAAACAAAATACCCAGAGTGAAGATCATCAGTAAGCCAAGGAACAAGGAAGTTCTGTTTAGCTCTACGGGTTGACCATTAGGATTAGGATTTCTTTCCATAATTAATACCTATCTTTGGATGAACTGCATTGCTGCAATTGCACCGATAAAAAATACAGTTGGTACGCCCAAAGAGTGTACAGCTAGCCATCTAACGGTAAAAATGGGGTAGGTAATAGGCTGATTGCCAGTAGTGGCCATATATTCTCCTAATAATATTTACTTAAGGAACTTCTGAATTTGGTCTTTAGATTCAAATCGATCGGAGACGATCGGTAGATTCTGACGATTGGTGTTGAAATACTCGTTAGGGCGGGGAGTACCAAAGGCATCATAAGCGAGACCAGTGGATACAAACAACCAGCCAGCAATAAATAGGGCTGGAATGGTTAGACTGTGAATGACCCAGTAGCGGATACTGGTGACGATATCGGAAAATGGCCGTTCACCGGTGGTTCCTCCAGACATAGAGCTTACTCCTAATAATTGTTATTAAAAATTCTAATACTTAAGTTTACACGAAAATTCCAATCGAGGACATACATATATTGGGACTATTGCACATCGGTTACAGCGGCAGTAATTGCCGAAATAATGGCGAGGCTAGGAGCTAGACGCTGCTGTAGTTTACGCAGTGGATATTGGCCACCACAGAGCAGTAGTCGATCGCCTACTTCTAACTTGGTATTTAGCTCAATCTCACTGGTCAACTTACCATCTCGTCGCAGTGCCCGTAGAGTTACCCCATACTGCCGCGAAAAATCTAGATCTTGCAGAGATTCGCCTACCGCCAAACTATCGGGGGGAATCACCAACCACTGACAAGGAGCAGTACTAACAGGTAAAGCAATCTCACCGCGAATGAGCTGCTCGAAAGCCACTTTTTCTTCGGGAGAACCCACCACCAAACAGCGATCGCCATCTAACAAAAAGGCGCGACCATCGGGATAGGTAATTTCTTCGCCGCATTCCCGCTCGATCGATAATATTGTCACTCCAGTCAAGGGGCGAATATTGGCTTCTTCGATCGACATGCCCCCCAATGGCGAAATCGCTGGAATGTTGTACCACTTGGTATTCATCCCCACCATGGCAGCTGCCAAATCGAGTTTGTCAGTACGAGACGAAGGCCGCAGTTCCAAATAGTGCGAATCCCGAATCTGAGAAATTTCTTTGCGCACCGCACTCTCTTTGAGTCCTAACCGATTCAGCAGGTGGCTGGCCATCTCTAAACTGGCCTCAAACTCTGGCTGTACTACTTCTTTGCCACCGAGCTGATAGAGCATTTCGATGTCTTGGAACTGGTTAGCACGCACCACCACATCTAAATCTGGTGCAATTTCTAGGGCGCGCTTCAGGCAAAGCCTGGTGCTCATGGCATCGGGCAGATTGATTACCATAGTTTTAGCCTGGGTTAAATTGGCTTTGGCTAAGACATGTAGGCTAGCGGCATTGCCATAGACATAAGAAACACCTAAATCCCGAATTTTTTGAATCGCAGCTTCCGACTGCTCAATTACGACTAATTGGGCACCGTGGGGCTGCATCAAACGCAGTAAGTTTTGGCCGGTACGACCGTAGCCGCAAATCACCACATGACCGCTGATTGTTTCTTCTACGGCTGATTCCAGAGGTAGCTCGGCTGGTTCTAAAAGCGCCCGAATCGCCGCGAAGCTCTCTAACCAGCTAAACAGTTTGGGGGTGAGCTGTAACACAAAGGGCGTAACCACTAGCGTTACCGCCGTAGTTCCCAGCAGCAATAGATACACTGGACGCGAAACGAAACCTAGGCTTTGGCCTTCGCTGGCTAACACAAACGAAAATTCTCCAATCTGCGCCAGCCCTAAACCCACTGTAATCGCTGTCTTTAAGGGATACCCAAAAAGTCGCACCAGGGGAGTGATGATCGACCATTTGCCAATTAGTACCAAGCACACCAAACCTAAAATAAGCTGCCAGTTTTGCCACAGAAATAGCGGATCAATTAACATACCGATCGAAGCAAAAAACAAAGCTGCAAACACATCCCGGATCGGCTCTACATAGGTCAAGGTCTGGTCAGCGTACTCTACCTCCGAGATCATTAGACCGGCCACGAAGGCTCCCATCTCGATCGACAGACCCAACTGTTCAGTCAACAGCGCAATGCTTAAACAAAGGGTGACAACCCCCAATAAAAATAATTCGCGGCTCTCGGTCTTGGCTAACAGCCGCAAAAATCTAGGCACCACCCAAATCCCGGCCACGATCGCCCCACCAGCGAACACCGCAATCTTAATACCGGCCTGCAGCAGTGCCGCCCCAATTTCTGCCGGGGGCTGATCCAATGCGGGCAAAATTGCCAACATCAAACCCAAGGCCAAATCTTGCACTACTAATATCCCCAGCATCACCTGACCATGCTGAGTCTCCGTCTCGTTGGCTTCCATCAGGCACTTCAGCACCACGGCAGTAGAAGACAAAGAGAGAATTGCCCCCAAAAATATTCCTTGCTGGGGCGTTGTCACCCAACCCACCGCCACAGAAATAACTGCTGTGACCAAAATGGTCAGCAGAATCTGTAAGCCCCCACCACCCAAACTGATATTTTGGACTTTCTTCAGCTCTCCAAAAGAAAACTCCACGCCTAGAGCAAACAGCAAGAAAGCCGCCCCAAACTGAGCAAGAGTTTCTACCTGAATCAATTCTTTGATCAGCCCTAACCCGGCTGGCCCGACGATCATGCCGCCGATGATGTAGCCCAAAAGAGCTGGTTGACGACAGAGACCAGCCAGCACACCACCAACGGCAGCGGCAGCTAGCACTGAGAATAAGTCAACGATTAACCGAAAATCTTCTTGCACTATCTAGGTTTATGAGAAGGATTGGTGAATTACCCGGCTTTAAAAATGCTTAACTTCCAGGATAGCGAGTTTTCTAGTTTCTGTCTGGGGTGGTGAAAAATCGAAAATTGTGCATAACCACTTAGATTTAAAGTAAATCTGCTAAATGAATATCTTTCTCTAACAGGCAAGCATGGCCGCTGCTGGGTAATAAGGTGGTTTTTGATTTGGGTAACAGACGCTGGAGAATTTTTACTTCTAATAGAGATGGTAGTAATCGATCGAGTTCTCCCGCAATCAGCAACACCGGGATATCGATAATATCGGGGACGATCGAATGCACCTGAAACCTTCGCAGCAAGTTCAAGCGCCAAGCCGCTGCCTGGGGATGCACCGAGAGCATGGCATCTACTAAGCTCTGGCGCTCTGACTGGGCTACTCGATCGGTCGCAATCAAAAAATTCACTAAAATTTTGGCTGATGCTGGATACATGGCATCTGGTAATAGCCCCGAGAGCGCACTGCTCCAGGCTAACCAAGGCAGCCGCATAAACGAAGAAGCCGGATTAATTAGCACCAACTTAGCTACGTTTGCCGATCGCGTAGCGTTGCCATTGGCCAATCGACCGGCTACCTGCATCGCTAAACAGGCTCCAAAAGATTCACCGCAGAGATATAGCTCTTGCCCCACAGCTAACTCTTGATCAATCAGAGCCAGTGATCGATCGACCAAACCCTTCCAGTCAGTGCGATCATTGCTATCAATCGTCATACAACGAATATCAAACTTCCGTGCCAAGCCGTCAATTTGTTTGTGTAGTAACTTGCCAGTGCCATCCATTCCCGGAAAAAAGATAAATAGTGGTAAATTAGGCTGGGCTGGACGTGGTTGCCAAAAGCTGAGAGGAGACATAGGTTAAGCAAGCAGTTCAGAAACTTGTGCTGATAAAGTGGCGGTCAGATCTCTTACCACTGTACTGGCTTGACGACCATGGTATTGCTGACGATATGGTGCGATCGCCAGCGGTTGGCCAATGCGAATCGAGACTTCTTGATACAACACCGCCGGATGCCAACCATCTTGTTTAAACAATGGTTCGAGAGGATCTATCTGATGCAGCAGGCTTAGAGGAACTGCTGGCCAGCGTTTTTCGGAGTGGGAAGAGATGGCTACGGGCAGAATTTGTAAATTTGGCGCTTGAGCTTGCAAGGCCAAATGGGCAAAGCCTCGATAAAAAATGCGCAAATCGGTGGGAGCAGGAGTATCGATCATCGGGGCTGCGCCTTCGGGGAAAATACCGATGGTTTTGCCTCGATCGAGTAAGTCGGTGGAATGCTGGAGCAGCTCTGGATACCAGTCATTACTGTTGAGGGGAAAGCCGCCACAGGTTTGCAACACTTCGCGCAAGACCGGGACGTTGCCCATATAGCGATGGCAAACAAAGTTGATGGGGGTGTTTAAAAAACTGGTGAGTAAGAAGGGATCAAGAAAGCTGCGGTGGTTAGAGACTATTAGTAAGGGGCCATGTGGGGGAAGGCGTTCGGGGTTTTGCACTGAAACGCTCATGCCCAACCAACCCAAGATATCTTGGGCAATGGCGGTGGCATAGCTATCGAAGGGAGCGATCGATTCGAGTAAATTCATGGGCTACCTGAAAAGCAGTGCGGGATAAGGAATAAAGCTAATAACCCGTGTAGAGATAGAATTTTGAGCTTTATTTGGACGGCAAGAGAGAATTTAATATTTTCTTTATACTTCTCATTCTAGCTTGGTTTTTTTTGATTGGAAAGAAAGCACTAAAGTTTTGATGGGGATTAACTTTGGCTGTTAAAAAAAATATTTTGCTGAATTAAGGAACTTTCTATATGGGAATGTATCCATTGCTATTATTGACTTCAATCCATTACTTCATATATGTTTCAGCAATTTCTCACATCTCTTTGCCTCGCTCTTTCTATCGTTTCGATTAGTCCTGTTTATGCCCAGCAGCATCAATCTGCATTACTGCAAGCAGAATCTACCTATTCTTTGTCGAGAAAAACGTCATCACTGGGTGGTGTGAAGTTTTATATGTCTGAGCGACAGGTATATAAAATCATCGGTAAACCGTTGAAGCGTGAAAAATTGAAACTTGAACAGTGTGGAGAGCCATTGTCTACTTATGTTTTTTACACTTACAAAAATTCACAAATACAATTGAGCGAGGAGCAAGGTAAGATTGGCGTTACCACATTCAAGACGAGCGATCGAAGATTTCTTACCAACAAAGGAATTCGGGTAGGAGATTCGATCAAAAAAGCTCAAGCTGCTGATCCTTCGCTGGAAAAAGCTGGCAATGACGGAATGTGGATTTCTCCCGAGACTTTGTTCCTAATGGAAACCAACCGACAGGGAAAAATCACCAGTATTTCGCTGGGTTATGAATCTGGCTGTTAAACAAACTCCAGAGATTTTCTCTGAGAAAATGACACCAAAAACTTTGCTCGATATGACCCAGGTAAGTTGGCTCAAAGAAAGAAAAATCTCTGTACCTCAACGCCAAGAAGTATCAACAGAATCTTTGCTTTGGTGAGGGAGTATGTCACCATAGGGGAGAGCGAACTGGCAGACGATCGAATTGGACTGGTTGGACTGGAATGTAAATTGGCTACTTGTAGGTAACTGGGTGATGCGCAGCATCGACCTAGGCTTGGTAGTCGGCCTGGTATTCATTATCTTTTTGGCAATCGGCGATCGACGCACGCTATGGATTGTACGTGGTTTAGTGATTTTAATTATTGCCGCCGCTCTCAGTCGGAAGTTTCAGCTCAATTTTTTGTACTTTGCTCTAGAAAAACTGGTAATTGGCTCTGGGCTGGCCATGTCGATCGCCTTTCAGGTGGAGTTTCGGCGCTTTTTGGAGCAATTGGGGCGCGGGGACTTAAGCTATTTGTTTCGATCGGTGCGGCGCACTGGGCCAAAACTAGATTCGCCGATCGACAGTATTGTAGAAGCCGTGAAAGACATGTCCCAGAAGCGGATCGGCGGGTTGCTGATCGTAGAAACTAGTTCGCCTTTGGACGATCGGGATTTTTCGGCTCCGGGAATTAAAATTGATGCCGAGCTGTCTAAAGAATTACTGCAAACTATTTTTCAGCCCACCACCCTGCTGCATGATGGTGCCGTGCTGGTACGCGGCGATCGGGTGGTAGCGGCGGGGGTGATTTTGCCTCTCTCGGGTCAGACGGTTTCGGCACAGCTTGGCACTCGCCATCGGGCAGCTCTGGGTATCACCGAGAAAGTAGCCAACTGTTTGTGCGTAGTAGTCTCAGAAGAAACTGGCTCAATTTCGGTTGCCGAAAAAGGATCGCTCAATCGTCCCCTAACAGGCAGTAAACTGAAAGAAATTCTGGAATCGCATCTGGTGCCAGAAACTGAGCAAAAAGCCAGAACCACGGGCTGGAAGCGTTTTTTACGTACTGGCTGGCGGCGCAGTTTGATTGCTTATGTTTTCAAGTCTAAAAAATAATGTCCAAAACTGACAGCTTACTAGAGTTACCCGCCAACCTCGATCGATCAAAGCTGCCCCGCCATGTAGCGGTAATTATGGATGGGAATGGCCGCTGGGGCAAAAAACAAGGATTGGCCAGAGTTGTTGGCCATCGCCAGGGAGTCGATACCCTCAAAGACCTATTGCGCTGCTGTCGAGACTGGGGCATTCCGGCTTTGACGGCCTATGCTTTTTCAACCGAAAACTGGGGCAGACCACTAGAAGAAGTGGATTTTTTGATGGCGCTGTTTGAAGGGGTGCTGCGGCGAGAACTGGCTGAAATGAATGCCGAGCAGGTAAGAATTAAGTTTGTGGGTAAACTAGATGCCCTGCCGCCAGCGCTACAGGATGAGATTAGTAAAGCTGAGGCAGCGACCAGCCAAAACCAGGGAATTCAATTTACGATTGCTACCAACTATGGCAGTCGGCAAGAAATTGTTCAGGCTTGCAAGTCGATCGCTGAAGGAGTAAAAAACGGTTCGATCGACCCTGCGGAGATCGATGAAAAGTTGTTTAGCCAGCACTTATATACCCACGGCACCCCCGATCCAGATTTGTTGATTAGAACCAGCGGTGAGATGCGGATTAGTAATTTTTTGCTGTGGCAGCTAGCTTACGCCGAAATTTATGTGACCGATACTCTCTGGCCAAACTTCGATCGACGGGCTTTTCATGAGGCGTTATTAGATTACCAGCAGCGTCACCGCCGCTTCGGCAAAATTTAATAGTCGTTTCGGCAAGGTTTAATAGTCGCTGCGGTAAAGTTTGATATCTATTTTTCTCGATATTTGGCTGCGTAACTAATCACGCACATCACTTTATAGACTTTGTGATAACCACAGGCTACGCCAGCCACGCGGTAATCAGCGCGAAAAACATTGTGACGGTGCCCTCGATCGGGGATGCCATCGTCTACTACCAGATCTCGTACCACCGCAGTTGCCGTCTCGGCACCATAACTGATATTTTCTCCCGCAGATTTTTGCCAGCGTCCATAGCGATTAATCCGCTCAAAGGGGTTGCTGTTATTGCTGCCGGTATGACCAAGAGTACCAAGCCGTCCCTGATCTAGTACATGATCGCGGGCAGATCGAGAAAGGCCATCGGAGAGGTGGAGCTTTGGAACTGTGCCGGTGTTTTCGACCACTTTAATCGCTTCATCGACGGCGGTAACTCCTTCTTTAGTTTGCAAAAATGAGCCAGGTGCAATTCTGGCTTTCTTACCCCGAAACTTGCTTCGCCAATCGCGCAAAGATTCGCTATAGGCGTTTGGATCTAACCGTGCCCGGTTCATTTCGGCTACGATGCCAAGTTCTAACGCGGAGTAGGATAAGGGTTTTTGGGGCTGCAATCGTTGAGGACGAGCGGCCAGCGAGACACGGGAAACAAAGATGGCCTGAAGACAACAGGCGAGAGATAAAGCGATCGGGAATAATCTACCGACGAATTTCATAGGAAGCAAATAGAGCGAACTTTGACTAAATGGACTTTTTAGCTAAAAATGAGCAGAGACTTTCACGGCAAACTGGAGAATAATATGAACCCTTTAATTGGCATGATTGCCAGCCAACTTGGCGGCCCAGCGATCGGTCAGATCGCGCAGCAGATTGGTTCGGACAGCGGTGCGACTCAATCGGCAATTAATATGGCCTTGCCGATGATGCTTTCGGCAATGGGAAATCATGCGACAGATGGCAATGGAGCTGATGAGTTACACCAGGCAGCACAAAATCAAGATAATTCCATCATAGACGATGTGATGGGTTTTCTGGGCAACTCAGCAGGTGGCGGGATGGGTAACGCCATTATGGGGCAATTTTTGGGTGGCAATGGCAACGCAATTGCTAATGTGATCGGTCAACAATCAGGGATTGGCTCGGGTTCTGCCACACAGTTACTGGGAATTTTGGCTCCGATCGTGATGGGTGCTTTGGGTAGATCTAGTCAGACTAACGGCTTAGATGCTGGTGGTATGGCACAAATGCTCGGAGCGGCGGCTGGTAGCAGTGGTGGCAACGACTTACTAGGCATGGCCACCAAAATGATCGACCAAGATGGTGATGGCAATGTAATGGAAGATATTGCTGGTTTGGTCGGCAAGATTTTTTAGGAGTTAACCCATTGAGGCTTAGCTGTTTTTCAGCCAAGCTTCGATGCCCTGCTGCTTGAGCTTTTTTACCAGGTCTTTGGCTGAATTCTTTTCGCTGAAGTTGCCTAAGACAATCCGATCGCCTGCCCGAGTAGCATCGGGTAGAATTGTACGGATTTTTTCAAAGCCGATCGGGTTAACATATTTGGCCATCACTTGATAGGGCTGTGTATTGACAGCATCTGAGATTTTTTTGTTTTTGTTAGGCGTTTGAGGCACATGAGGTGCCGGAGTTTGTACCGATGATTGGGGAGCTGAGATCTGAGGAATCGCCGGAGCTACCGCTGGTGAAACATCTCTACCAGACATTTGTTGAATATTGGGTGGCAAGAGATTGCGTACTAGGGTATCCGATAGGCGAGTGCCGGTTGCAGTTGGAACATTGGATGCAGTGGATGCAGTCACTGGGGGCTGCACGGCAGATGGGACTATGGGCTGCGTGGGGTTTTGAGCTGGGGGCAGAGTATTGAAGGGAGCCACAGCAGCTACTGGAGCTTGAGCAATTTGGGCGCTGCTGTTGGGCAGAGTAATGGAATTGATGTTGCCCAAGCCCAGATCGGTAAATTCACCCATGGCGAGATCTGGTCCAGCCAAGTTTTGACCGGGTGGGATGGCGGGCATTATGGGGGGAGCGGTCAGTTGGGCTACCACTGGCACTTGCTGTAATAAGGTGGGGTGCAGATTCACATAGGTCATGACACTCACAGCCGCTACAGCGGTCAGAGCTGAGCCGATCGCCACTGGCAGCTTCCATTTTGGTAGCGGAATTTCGGCAGGGGCAGTAGGCTTCCCTAAGCTGCGCCATAGCTCTTGAGAGGCAGGCAGATATTCATTGCGGGCAGAGGAAATCTCGCCCGGCGGCAGCATACTGAGATCTAGGCTAGCAGCGGGTGGCTCGGAATCTTTGAAGACTAATTTACCGGCTGGCTCAGCCAGGGAGTCGGAAGTATATGCACGGGCGTGCTCCATCACGGCAAAAGGCTCAGAAGGAGGAATTTCTTCGTAATCTTCTTCCTCTTCTTCTGGCGCAGTCATTACCGAAGTCAGTTTTTCGGAGGCCGGATCGGAGATTAGAGTGGTGATCCTACCTTCTTTGTAGGCGCGATACTTGGCAATTTCAGCTTCTGGTTGCAGATCGAGCATTTGCAAAGCTTGGTGTAAATAAGCTGGGATTCCTGGCTGTTCGGCTGAATCGGTTGGTATTGAACCTGTGGAAACAGCATCCATAGAAACAGAATCAGAGGAATCAAGTAATAATTCAGATGCGGGGGAAGCTGAACTCATAAAGCTCACAAGAAAGATAGAAGTGCATAGACCTATCCCTTAATTTACCCCTAAAAGATCCTGGTTGTATCATTTTGCTGATCGAACTAATGGCCGTTTCGAGTCCAAAGCCAGCTAGAATCAAGTGAACCTTCTACCGACAGATTACAAATGTGGCGATCGATTAACGCCAGAAAGCTGCTAGTTTGGCTGCTGCTGAGCTTGGTTTTTGCAGCTAACACCTGGCTACTTTCTCAGGCTTTTAGGTATTTTGAACACATTATTACAGTAGTGTCGATCTCGGCGATTTTGGCATTTTTGCTAAATTACCCAGTGCGGGCACTCGATCGAACTGGCATCAGTCGCGGTCAGGCAGTGGGTGTGGTGCTTATCGCCACCTTAGTAACCGTAATTATTTTGGGGGTGACAGTTGTCCCCATTGTGATCGAACAAATTGCTGGTTTGTCTGAACAAGTGCCCAAATGGGTGCAAAGCAGTAGCGAAAATATTAACAGTTTGGAAATTTTTGCTAAAAGCAAAGGCTTGACCTTAGATTTTGAGGTAATTCGGAACCAGATTAATTCCAACTTGCCCAAACAGTTAGAAGGTTTTACTCAGCAGGCGGTGGCAGTGGCACTGGGAACGGCCTCTAGTCTGATCGATTCGCTGCTGATTTTGGTGCTCAGCGTCTACATCTTGATCGATGGAGACAAACTGTGGGAGGGCGCTGTTTCAATGGTTCCAGGCAAGTGGGGACGATTGATTGGTGACTCTTTGCGGATGAATTTTCAGCGGTTTTTTATTAGTCAATTTTTGCTAGGAGCCTTTATGGCCGTGGCTCTGACGATTATTTTCTTCTTGTTAGAAGTACCGTTTGGGCTATCATTTGCCATTTTGATTGGCTTTTCTCAACTGATTCCGTTTGTGGGTGCTACCCTAGGGATTGGCTTAGTAACACTATTGGTACTGCTGAAGAGCTTTACCCTAGCAGCAAAAGTGTTTGTGGCTTCTTTTGTGTTGCAGCAGATCAAAGATAATTTTTTGACCCCCAAGCTGATGGGTGACTTTATTGGTCTCGATCCGGTGATGATTTTGCTGGCGGTATTGGTGGGTTTGCAAATCGCCGGATTTTTGGGAGTGTTGGTGGCAGTGCCGATCGCTGGCACCATCAAAAGCACGATCGACCTAATTCGCAATCGGCCAGAGCTACAATCACCTCACTCTGGAACAGATTCATAGAATTTCATCTCACGCCATCACTCCTCCAACATCACCCCTTCAACATCATGGTGCTAGTTTCCGAGAAAGACGCTCCCAGTAATGTTCCACTAGATCTTGACCCCTACACGCTGACAGAATTGGGAATTGAGTTACTGATCGATTTAGCTCAGCGCGGTGAGATTGACCCCTGGGATATCCAGGTGATTGATGTGATCGACAATCATCTCACCAAAATTCCGGCTAGCCTATCCAACAGCGATCGACAGGTTAACTTGTCACTTTCGGGGCAAGCTTTTTTGTGGGCGGCAATGCTGGTGTTGCTGAAGGCCAATAGCCTCAACCAAGACCCAGCAGAATCGCCTCTAGATGATGATGATCTGTACTTAGAAGATATCCCCGCCACCGCCGGACTTCCGGCTAACCTAGAGCGGCATATTCATCGGCGGCTTAGTGCTCGGCCATTACAACATCGCCCGGTGACTCTGCAAGATTTAATTGAACAGCTTCGATCGATCGCCAGTCGGATGAGCGATCGACCGGTAAGTAAGCGCAAGGTGCGTCATGCCAATCTTTCGGCCAGTAAGGCGGCCAAGGCGATCGCCGAACTGGCTCACGGCGAAAACCTGACGGAAATGGCTGAGCAGTTAGAGATTTTTCTGCAAGCCACCGATTTAGATTGGATTGATCTGGAGGCTCTAATTGCCCTGTGGGTAAAAACCCTGGCCAATGATCAAGGCGAAATTACCACTCACGATCGGGTGGGAGTTTTTTGGGCTTTGCTGTTGCTCTCGGCGCAATCGAAGGTAGAGCTGAGCCAAGAAGAGTTTTATCGAGACCTAAAAGTGCGCACTTTGTTTGGTGAGTTACCACCTTTGCAAACTGAGCTGGCACTCGCTGCTCCGCCCGCCCTAGACGATAATTAGTTCACCAGAGAATCAATCATGTTAGTAATCGGTCTGATGAGTGGCACTTCGGTAGATGGCATCGATGCTGCTTTAGTCGAAATTCAAGGGACTACCAACGATCTCCAAGTTACATTGATCGCTGGGGAGACTTATCCGTATCCGCCAGCTTTACGCCAGCAAATTTTAGATGTGTGCGCTGGTCAACCAATTAGCATGGCCGATTTGGCGGCTTTGGATGAATCGATCGCGCAATGTTTTGCCGATGCGGTGTGCCAGATTCAGCCAGCAGGGATGAAAGCAGAGTTGATTGGTTCTCATGGTCAGACGGTTTTTCATCAGCCCGCTCAGGGGGGCAGATTGGGTTATAGCCAGCAAATTGGGCGGGGGGCGGTGATTGCTCAAGCTACAGGCATTATCACGATCGATGATTTTCGCACGGCTGATATTGAGGCTGGGGGGCAAGGTGCGCCCTTAGTGCCCAAAACCGATGCCTATTTGTTAGGAGATGCTAAACATCATCTTTGCATTCAAAATATCGGCGGGATTGGCAACTGTACCTATTTACCACCCCACGCTGATGCTGACTGGGAATCGCAGGTTTTAGGTTGGGATACCGGGCCAGGGAATAGTTTGATGGATTTGGCGGTGATTGCTTTGACCAATGGCCAAAAAACCTATGATGCCAATGGAGATTGGGCAGCGCAAGGGCAAGTGGATCAAGCTTTAGTAGCTCAGTGGCTCCAGCAAGAATATTTTCGGACACCGCCACCAAAGTCCACCGGGCGGGAGCTGTTTGGCAAGGAATACTTGGCGGCCTGTCGGCAAGATGCGGCTCATTTAGCGGATGTAGATTTTTTGGCCACTATCACCGACTTAACGGCAGCCAGCATTGCGGACAGCTATCGACGCTTTTTACCCCGCTTGCCCGATCGAGTCTTACTCTGTGGTGGCGGTGCCCGCAATGAATTTTTGAAAGCAAGGCTGCAAGGTCATTTGCCCCAAGCTGCGGTTTTGACTACGGCAGAAGCCGGAGTAGACAGTGATTTTAAAGAGGCGATCGCCTTTGCTCTATTGGCCTATTGGCGCTGGCATAATATTCCGGGGAATTTACCGATGGTGACTGGTGCTCGATCAGCGGTGTTGTTGGGGCAAATTCACCAAATCTAGCTTATTAAATTGATCGGTAACAAATTCTTGACCAAGAGCTGGGCATATTGAAGGAATATCGCTCAGTTTAGCCAATCTAGTATCTATGTAATTTATTGACATCAGTAAAAACATGGTATTTTCTAGCTCTTCGCCCACTTTCTCACCTACCTCAAAGTTAACTGGCTGAAATGGACTGCATCTCCCCGTTCTCAACAAATTATTCTGCCCTCTTTGCGGAGGCCAGCTATGACCAAAGATAGTAACTATGGTCGGCTGGTTGTCCAGCGCTATCAGCTTATGGAAATAGCTGGTAAAGGCTCGATGGGACAAGTCTACCTCGCCAAAGACATGCTGTTGGGCGGGGTGAAAGTCGCCGTCAAATTTTTATCGAAAGCCAGCATCACCCAAAGAATCCGCGATCGATTCATGCAGGAGGCCACCATTAGTGCCTTGTTGGGTGAAAACAGTATTCATATTGTTAAGGTGCGAGACTACGGTTTAGATGACCTAGAAGTGCCTTTCTATGTGATGGAGTTTTTGCAGGGTGAGAGCCTGAAAGACGTGATTCATAAAAAGCCGATGCCGCTGGCGCGCTTTTTTAATATTTTGCGCCAAATTTGTTTGGGGCTAGACTGTGCCCATGATGGCATCGAAATCGATGGCAATTTGTGTCAGGTGATTCATCGAGATATTAAGCCCAGCAATATTATTGTTACTCACAACCCCACTTTGGGAGACTTTGTGAAGGTGCTAGATTTTGGAATTGCCCTGCTGCGATCAGATGATTCACCCACCGGCTTTATGGGGACTCCGGCCTACTGTTCGCCAGAACAAATGGAAGGCAAGACCTTAGATAATCGATCGGATATTTACAGTCTGGGCATTATGATGTTCCAGATGCTGAGCGGTGAACTGCCGATTCGTCCTACCAGCAGCTCTTTTGAAGGCTGGTTTAATGCCCACCATAAAACTCCGCCAAAGACTTTTAGGGAAGTAGGGCCAAACTTGGTAATTCCTCAGGAATTACAAGACTTGGTGATGGCCTGTATGGCCAAGGACGTGCGCAATCGTCCGCCGAATGTAGAAGATATTTTGCAGTCGATCGAGCGGATTGAAAAAAATTACTTAGCTGCTTCCAGCACTGCCAACAACCGCAAGGCCAACAGATCCACTGATATCAAAAGTCTAGATGACCTGTGTTTGCAGTCTACCTGGCCAGTCGATAAGCCGCGCGCCGAGATTGTGTTCCCGCGTTTGATGGAATACGAGGGCGAGGTGGGTGCCACGCTCTGGATTATGCTCTCTCGGGAAGAAATCGAATATTACAAAAAACATCCGCCTCACTGTCAGTTTTTATTTATTGCTAATCCACACCCGATGTTGCTGTGGATTGCGGCGCTGTTTCATAACGATCAGCAGCATCGTCTTTTGCCTTCTTATCTTGATTTGAAAAAACAAACTAGCGACAATACTCTGCGAGTATTGGCCGAAACCCAGTCTTACCGCCTGCTATTTTTTGGCTTAGATGGCGAGAACCGCTGTGTTAGTGTGATCAAGGGCAAAATTCCTCAGACCAAGGTGCAGAAACTCCAAGAATGGCTGCAAGAAAGCCGAGTCACTCCAGGCTCTAACCAGCAAAAGCTGAGCAGAGCCTATCTGCGGGAAGAGTTTGAGTCGGTCAAAGTGAAGCTATTGGCTAGTCTGAGTCGCAAGCAGCGCAAGACTACCGGTACGCCATCCTAGAGAATTCTGTCTATAAACCAGCGTTTAAAACTTACGATCTGGTTTTAAGATAGAGGCGACTAGTAGCTGGCAATCTTTCCGTCTGCAATCTTTGTTGCTAGCATTGTTTTAGTTGAGTAAACCCCAGGGTGTCTATCCATGAATTCCGAGAATCTTACCCCCGAGCAATTACCTGCTCCGCTCCGACCCAATAAACCGGTGAAGCGTCCTAAATCTGAGACGGATGTTGAAGGCCCTAAACCTGAAGGAGTGGCTAAACCTCGTCCGAGTAAACCGGTTAAGCCCAAAGACTATCCAGCTCCGCTGCCAATGTTTGAGCTGAGTGGCAATATGCCAATTCCGATGGCCAGTGAGCCGTTGCAATATCGGGCGATCGGCCTAGTTAAAGGTGCATATTTGGCTTCGGCAGAAGAATTCACCAAAGGCTCGGTGATCACCGATGATGGCACGCTGATTGATGCGGTGCTGTTGGGGCGGATCATGAGTTTGGCCAAGAAGCATTTAGATCTGGGCGAGTCTCACTTGTGGGTGGTATACCCTCGGGTGCGCAAAGATGATGGCAAGCTGCATGTGCAAATTATGGGTATTTGGGAACCGAAGCTGATTGAGCCGGTGAATGGTGTGGCAGTGCCAACCGAGCCGATGGAGATTCCAGATAATTATTTCTCGGTGCGCGGTGAGGTGGTCTTTCAGTCGCGGGAGAAGAAAGAGGTGTTTGTGAAGATTCGTCAGGCTGCCCGCAAGAAAGATATTGAGCCTCGCCAGTTTAAGCTGCGGCTAATTGGTGATTTCCCAGACAAAATGGTGGGCAATTTTTGGGAGTTTGATGTGTTACGCCAAGGAGATGATTTGGTGATTCGCACTGGTCAGATGATTGCGGCGCTGCGGCCTAAGGGTGTTAAGGGTAAGCCTCCGGGCGGCGGCGACAAGAAACATTTTGGTAAGCCTTGGGAGCATAAGGCTCCCTCGACATCTAATGGTGAGCCTTTGGGTAAGCCGGTAATTAAGGCGAAGAAAGTGGATGAAGCTGAGGAATAGTTACTACATTAGAGGATGCCTGATTATTGATTTTCGGGCATCTTTTTTAATTTATTTCATCTGAGAATTGACAAGCTGACGAAGTTTCCATAACATAAATGCTATAAAGAATTGAAGGTTTCTTGATCGCCTGTTCCGGGCACGATGATTTGTGTTCATCCCCAACAAACTGATATGGCTAGCGTTATCCAAGAGACGATCAAGCATCTTGGGCTAGCTGCTGAGGAGAATCAATCTCAAAGATCACCAAATATTGAATTCGATCGCCCAGACTGCATCAATCGATCGAATAGCTCTTTAACAAATTTTAACTTAAGCCGATGTATCCAAAGGCTTCTGGAGTGGGATATCGATCGATGTCATGTAATGCTTGTCTTTCTATCAATCTTTCGACACTATTGAAGCCCAGAATACGCGCTGTCACCTCACCTACATCACTCAATGGGGAAATGAAAAGCTCATCATCAAGAATAAAATGCCTACCCCATAAGTCAATTCTTGGATTAAAAAATCGACTAAAAACATTACTAGATAGTGGTATGACAATAGACCCAACATCGCTTCCTTTGCTTCTGTTACAGTTCATGCAAGCATAGGCTAAATTCATAGCATTAGTTGCCCCTCCATGTTTTTCACTGATGATATGGTCTACTTCACAGCCAAAATAAGCATCATCTTCATGAAGTAAGCAGTATTCACATAGGTGATCGGCTCTTGCAATAACTAATCTACGCAGTCCCACGCTGATGTAGGTAGTACTCACTATTATCCTTTGGCAATGTGCTTACGAGCGCGAGCTTTGGCTAGACGCATAAGGTGTTCTAGCTCCATGTAATGGTTTAGCTCAGAGGTCTCATCGGCAGTAAGTCCGGTGGTCTTTTCTCGCCGAATCAGATCAGCAACGTGTTGCTTGGCTGCTTCTGATGGTCGAAAGGCAACAATGCTATCTGGAGTAGTGCCTTCTGCGATAAAGTCGATGACTTCTTCGTATGCTTTTGATACCGCCATACCGAACCTCTTGGAAACACAGCTTATATGATTATAATGCTATACCCTACAACTGAGCCGCGCTTTCAGCAAACAAAAAATTCACCGCTCCCATTAACTCCGCCAAATTCTCTAAAACATAATACTTGCGGTTTTTAGCTTACAGGCGGGAAGCCCCGCGCTCTAACGCTTCGGTGAGCGTCGGGATGAAAGCCGAGTGAGTTGACGATTACAACCGAGCCACACAACGCGCAGCGTTTGGGGTTTGAGGTTGGATAACCTGCCACGTTTGGTCTGAGATTGCCTCAGACCAAACGTGTACGCAGGTCGGAAACGAGCAAACCTATTGAGTTTTTGGCCTGTCTTTGATATTATTGACTTAGAGCAACCCCAAGGTTATGTTAAAAG
>JAYSRP010000403.1:0-8317 GCA_043721015.1 Synechococcales cyanobacterium
CTCCGGCTCCCCTTCTCCCGCCCTGGGAGAAGGGGCTGGGGGATGAGGGTCTTTCAATGCTATTTATGGGGTCTTTGTCCCGCTTTGAATTGATACCCACCGGACGCTCTAATGCTGCTACGATCTCTTTTAACTTGGCTCCAGGGGAATCTTTAGGGGCGGCCAATGAATCGATCGATAAACTCGTCCAAGCCAGCATCCCCAATAATATCACCACCAATTTACAAGGAGCCAGTGAGGTATTTCAAAGTTCGCTGCCCAGTTTGGGATTATTGCTAGTCATCGCTATTTTGGTGATTTACCTAATTCTAGGAATTCTTTATGAGGATTTCCTACATCCCATCACTATTCTCTCCGGTTTACCCTCAGCGGGCTTCGGGGCGCTGTTGACGCTGCTATATTTCAACGTGGAGCTAAATGTTTATTCCTTTATCGGCATCATCTTATTGGTGGGAATTGTGAAAAAGAACGGGATTATGATGGTAGATTTTGCAATCGCTGCCCAACAACAATCCAATATTCAGCCCGCTGCTGCCATCTATGAAGCCTGCCTAGTACGCTTTCGGCCAATTATGATGACTACGGCGGCGCTGATTGGCACAGTACCGATCGCCATCGGAGCCGGTTCTGGCTCCGAAGCCCGCCGACCATTGGGAATTGCGATCGTCGGTGGTCTGTTATTCTCCCAGGTTTTAACCCTGTATCTCACTCCGGTGTTCTATATCTATCTAGAATCTCTGCGCCAATTTCTCGGGGGCAAAAAATCTCAGAAAAAGCGATTTAGAGTCGGGGAATAGATGCTTCTAAATATGCTCGCCAACCACCTAAATGGGAAATTTCTGGAGCATCGGCAATGGCATAGGGTTCACAAATAAAGCCTTGGACTGTGGTGTTATCTTCGATTAATAAAGTGCCGATGCCCAATGGGGCAGGAATTTGAGTGACGAATTGACCAAAGCCTGCGATGCTAATTTGCCAAATTTCTAACTCGATCGCATAGCCTCCAGTCACTTGACGAATCAGTCCCGGCTTAGGAATTTTACCGGCTAAAGCATAGAGTCGATAACAGGGAGCTGTTAGACAAGATCGAACTAAAGTAGCATCAAGATCGGTGAGCTGATGGTTGAGGGGTTGATCAGTAAGATGTGCTCCTACTACCGCAATATATGTTTGATTAATCATTGAGTCGATATTAAAGTTCAGTAGGTTATCATTGGCTCTATAGCGATTATTATCAAAGGCTAAACATGACAGGACTTATGGTTTACACAGCACAACCCATTCAAATAAAAACCTTCCAACATCCATTTCCCCTTCAGTTAGCGCAGACCGCTCTAATTGTAGTTAATATGCAAAATGCCTTTTGTCATCCTGACGGATTTTGTGGTCATGAATTAGGTGCAGATCTCACTGCGGCCAGAGCCATTATCCCACATATCCAAAGAGTCATCACCTGGGCGAAGACTCAGAACATTTTGACTGTTTATACCAGAGAAAGCCATTCGTCTAATATGTCTGATGTTTCTCCCAGCAAGGCACTGCGCTATCAAAACGCCGGATACCCTGTTGGTGAACAAGGAAAAATGGGGAGATTTTTGATTCGGGGTGAGCTAGGGACAGAGTTAATTGAAGAACTACAGCCCACTGCTGATGATCTCCAAATCGATAAGCCCGCCCAATCAATTTTTATTGGCACAGACCTGGCAGATATTTTGCAGATATTTTGCAGCAAAGAAAAATCACTCATCTGATTTTTACTGGTGTCACCACCGAATGCTGTGTTTTAGCTAGTTACCGCCATGCCAGCGATCTGGGTTTTTACTGCCTTCTTTTGGCAGACTGTTGTGCGGCCATGAGTTTGATCGAACACCAAGCCGCGATCGATGTTGTTTTAGCTGAAAATGGAGCGATCGGTTGGGTTACGACCTCCGATCAACTGCCATTAGCATAGAACTATCATCATTGATTGACTATAATCAAGATTCAGCTATTTCCCAAGAACAATCGAGTCATCATATAAAGACTCAATTTTAATAGGCTTGGAAACTAGTTTGAACTCCTCCGCAGCTTTTGCTGTCAGCTCCAAATTACCAATTAAGCTTTTAGGATTACCCTTCTGAAAGCCCATTAATTTATTGGCCTCAAGGTCAAACAGCTTCACTCCAGTTAACTGCTCTTTGACCTCTCCAGGTTTTAAACCCATTCTCTCAGCAGCAATTTTGAGGGTTTCCGGATCGGCAGCATTGACTAACTTAACTGCTTTATCCACGGCGCGGAGATAGGCTTGTAAGTCCTTCTTGCGGGTTTGAATTAGCTTGTCTCTCACTACAATCACATCAGCAATTAAGTTGGTATCTTTGGTCGAGAAGACTACTTTGCCACCGCCCAATTGAGCATTTTTAGTCAAAAAAGGCTCAAAGGTGATAGCCATATCCACTTTCTTGGTAGCAAAAGCAGTTCCGGCATCAGGAGCTGGCATATCCTGAATTTTTAAATCTCTTTCGGTTAAACCACCTTGTTTTAGATAAGCTTGCAGTAAAACTTTTTCAAACAGCAAATTCTCCCGCGCCATGCTTTTACCCTTAGCCTCTTTAGGAGTTGCTACATTGCGAGCGAGAATACCATCGGCACCATTTGAATAATCTACCAAGTAAATCACTTTGAGGGAGGGATCTTTATCTACAGCCTGGATCGTATCACCAGATGTTAACCAGGCAATGTCTAACTTGCCTGCTAATAAAGCAGTAATCTCTTCAGTAGAAGTGGGGAAAAACTTGTCCTGAATGTTCAAGCCTTCCTGAGCAAAGAAGCCTTTTTTTATTGCTGTGTAATGGCCAGAGTAACCTACCCAGCTATTAGTTGCTGAAACAAGGGGAGTCGATGATGATGCAGTGCTAGGGCTAGAAGTAGTAGAATTTGGCTGTTGAGTGCAAGCAACTGCTAGCAATAATGTTGCAAAGAAAAACGAAAGCCAACGAAATAGCCAAGATAGTTTCAACATAAAAATATTTAGGTGGATAGATTTTGAATCAATCTAACGGTATTGGATTCTACAAATTCAGCTCAATTGGCTAGCAGATTGAGCCATGGCAATGTTAATGACGGATTTGGTCTGCCCAAGGGGTGAGAACTTTTGATAACCATTTCAATCCATAGTCAATTACTAAGCCGATCGCTCCGATTAAAATAATACAAAATAACACTTTGTCAGTTTGCAAAAATCGTTGAGATTGAATAATTCTAAAGCCCAAACCATTTTGGGCAGCCAATAATTCTGCAATTACCACAAAATTCCAAGCTCCCGAAATATTTACCCGCAAAGTATCTAATACGCTAGGGAAAGTAGCTGGAATAATCACCTTCCGCAACACATCCCAGCGACCAGCTCCCATGGTGTAAGCCACGTTGATCATTTCATGAGGAATAAACTTTACTGCATCAGCCACCATGATGACGTTATACAAAACCACTCCCAACCCAATAATTAAAACTTTGGAAGGTTCATCTAAACCTAACCAAATAATAATTAGAGGGACGAATCCGGTAACGGGCATGTAACGTACTGTGCCGACTAAAGGAGAAAACAAGCTATCCATACTATGGAAAGTACCGATCGCTAAGCCTAATGGCACACCAACAACTGCTGCTAATAAGAATCCGGCCAATACCCGAGCACAACTAGCTAAAACATCGCCCCACAGGTCATTTTCAGCAAACATGGTGATTCCGGCACTCATTACTGCCATGGGAGTTGGCAAAAAAGTGGGAGGCACTAGTTGTAGAGAACTAATAATTGTCCAAATAGCCAGCGGTGCTAGCAATGACATTACTACCAATACCAAAGAAAGATGTTTTGGAAAACCTTGACGGATACTCCAAAATGTTGAATTGGGCAAATAGCTATGCTGGCGGTTAATAGGTTTTACCAGGGTATCAGAAATAGATTCGAGCACTGAGATAAACTCCGCTGTGGTAAGACTTATAAACGATTATCTGAAGAATAATCTACAGAAAAATAAAATTTTGGCTATCTTAGCAAATTCTGAGCGGATATGCTGTGATCATTGAACCTAAAATAAATCTAAACATTATGCTCAAGCTGAACCTTTGGCAGACACTTCCTGTGGACAGCCCGGTTGTCGTCGTCGATCGAGATACTCGCCTAGGATCTCTAAATAGCGATCTTTGCCAAAAGTTTGATAATGTCCCGGATAAACCGTATCTATTGGCAATTTTTGCAGTCGTTCATAGGTGTTAATGTAGTCTGGAATATTACTACAATGTAGTTCGTCGAGTAATTCTCCATCATAAATGACATCCCCAGAAAATAACGCTTGTGATCGATGGTCATACAAAGCAATACAGCCCGCCGAGTGCCCTGGTAAATGCAAAACTTCTAAAGCTCGATCGCCTAAATCTAGCACATCACCTTCTTGCAAAATCTGAGTAGGTTCGGAGGCGTTAAAGGTATATTCTTCAACGGTGAAGCCGCTGTGAGGAAGGCACTCAAAATGATCGGAATGCACCCAACCTGGCTGAGAGCAAAGGGCTTCGTAAGCATTCCCCTCTCGGAGAGCCTGCGCTTCCGCTGCATGAATGGCCCTTTCCTCGAACTCATGGATGCCCCCAGCGTGGTCAAAGTGAATATGAGAGGCGATCGCTAGCAGTGGTTTGTCAATTAAGCCAGCAATATGTTGGCGCAAACTAGCCACCCCTAAGCCCGTATCAATTAGCAAGTCTTGATCTCGCCCTTTAATTAGCCATAAATTGGCACGGTTATAGGAGTAGTAATAGGGTTCTGTAATTAAATACAATCCCTCATCAATCCGCTGAGTTGCAAACCAGCTATCACAGACTTTTTTATTGGTCATAGAATTTAATTGTGCTGACGCATCATGGTAATCACTTGACGTTTGATATCTACAAACTCTGGGGAGAGCTTGATATCTAGTTCCCGATGTTCGGGCAAGCGAATGGGAATTTCGCCTTTTACCTGACCAAGCCCTAATACATAAATCCGTTGGGAAAGATAGATAGCTTCTTCTACGTCATGGGTAATCATCAACACGGTTACATGGGTCTTTTCCCATAGTTCTAGCAAAAATTCCTGCATCTGCTCTTTGGTTTGGGCATCCAAAGCGCCAAAGGGTTCATCCATTAACAATACTGCTGGTTCATTGGCCAACGCCCGAGCGATCGCTACTCGCTGTTTCATGCCGCCCGATAATTGTTTGGGATAGTTATTGGCAAAGTTTTCTAGCCCGACGACATTCAAAAAGTAATTTACCTGATTTTTTTGATCGACTTTGCTCATGCCCTGAAACTGTAAGCCAAAGGCCACATTCTGCGCCACAGTCAGCCAAGGGTATAGAGTATAACCTTGAAAGACCATGCCTCGATCGGAGCCAGGTCGCCCAGTGACAGATTGACCATCAACCAACACTTCGCCAGTAGAAGGCGGTAGAAGTCCGGCAATAATATTCAGCAACGTAGATTTACCACAGCCAGAGGTGCCTACCAGACAAATAAATTCACGTGGAAATATTTTAATATTGATATCTTGCAGGACTGTTAAAAGCTGTTTTCCTTTGCCGGGATAGACTTTAGAGATGTTCTCTACCTCCAGTTTTGGGAAGCGATGATGGCTTTTTTGAGGTGGCTCAGGGGGAGAATCTAATCCGTTCCGATCGATGACATAATCTTGCATAAGTTTCGGGGGTTAAGTTTGTGGCGTTTTAAGCATTTCTTGCCAGAGCTTTTGATATTGCTGCTGTTGTGCAGCATTTAAGCTGGGCAAAAATTCACCTTTATCAAAAGCCTTGTACAAGATATTTTCTGGCAAATCTGGAGGTAATGGTTGACCGCTAAAAACTGGTGAAGCCCCATTAGTAGAAGTAGAAATTTTAGTCGCCATGGTCTTTTGCCAGCAGAAATCAATCCACTGCTCGATCGAAGGCGAAGAGCTAGGTAAAGTCTTGGCCTTGTGAGGCTGTACCCATAAATCGGCCCACAAAGAAGCGCCAGAAGCTGGAATAGCAATGCCCAAATCGTTTTGACGACTCAATAAACCCACCACATCTGCCGACCAGCCTACTGCCACCCAGGCATCGCCAGTCAATAGCGGTGAGATATATCGATCGGAGCTGTAAAACAGGGTCTGCTGATGTAACTGTTTCAGCGCTGGTAATAACTCCGGCACCTCTTGGGGATCGGTGTGGTAAGAATGACCCAGGCGTTTGAGAGTTAGGCCAATCACTTCTTGCTGTTGATTGAGCAAGACTATTTTACGTTTGAGCGCAGGCTGCCATAGATCCGACCAATCAGTGGGGAACGGAATATTGTTTTGCCGTAATTTATCTTTGCGATAGATCAAGACAGTACTGCCCCAGCGGTATGGCGCTCCCCAGATTTGACCACTGCTACTGCCTAATTTTTGCCATTGGGGAGCCAGTTTTTGCCAGCTTGGCAACTTAGCGATATCTAATGGTTGCAATAGTTTTTGCTCGATCGCCGCCGTTAGCCAGGTATCACCTAAAGATATCAAATTGTTGGCCTGGTAATTGGGTGGCGCTTGCCAAGGCAGTCGCCAGCTCCAACCGCCTTTGGGGGCAGGGGGATTTTCCCATTCCTGTAATAACTTTAAGCCTTCAGCCAGTTGGCCAAAAGCAGAGACTGCTAACAAATTACTTTTACTAAACCGACGAAACTCTCCTACTAATGCGTTGGGAAAAGCACCTCGTAATAATTTGATTTGCAGTTGATGAGGGGGTGCTGGCTGGCAGCCAAACAGCAACGGCTCCAGAGATAAAAGAGCCAAAGACCGTAAAAATTGGCGACGTTCCATTGGTGCTATTCCTCTCGTCGTTCTAGGCCGAAGCCCACTAAGGTAATTTCACTGGGAATTTCACCAGCCACTGGTCGCAGGTAAGTGATAATAGTGCGCAAACGCACCTGTTCTGACAAGACTCGAATTTGATCTACCGCTACCGATCGACCATAGTAGGTGGTCATTTCTAGCGCTTGACGACTGGGCAAATAAGTAAAGCGCCCGGTAATTGCTCCTGCTTCAGAATAGCCTTGGTCACGTAAATAGAAGCCATGCATTACTTCCTCACTGTCAGAAACCTCTGCTGACATGGGTAGTGCCGGAGCAGCCGGATCTTTTGGCAGTTTATCGGGATAGGTGATGATGGCATCGGGTACAAACAACGCCTTCAACCGCATCGAAACTTCTTCGCCGGTTTCTGATTTGGTATCAAAAGCAATCGCAAAACCATAAGAATTCTCGATCGCATCGGCACTTTTAAAAAACTCTCTAGGAATGAAAGATGAAGAAATTTGGTGTTTTTCTACCGAAGTTAAAGTTTCTGCACTAAATTTGGTGTAGGAACGTTCCACTTCTCCCCGCAGGGGGTAGTGATAAATTCGCTCAGTTTGCCATTGTCCAGCGCAGACTGCGAAAAAGTCTTCAGCATTCAGCATTTATTCTTTACCCCAAATACATCGATTTATCTTGCTGGGCAATCGTCGCCTGTTCCTTGTTGCTCCCAACCAAAGTTACCACAATTTTTGGTGTCCCAGGTAGCAAGAGTCAGGCAATCACAAAGATTTTGCACTTGGCATTTGCACTTGGCAGGGACTTGATTTTTACATTCACATCAGCCATCCACTAGAGACTCAAACTATGCAGCCAACAGACAAACAACAAGTAGAGACAAAAATAGAATTACTCACCAGTAGAGTAGATGACGTTTATCACATCCTCGATCGGCTACACCAGCACTTGTTACCTGATAATTCTCGCCCAGAAATCGTGAAAGCAGCAAAAGCTCAGCCCCAACAAAATTTCCCTAAAATTGACATCCAAGAATCTGCTGATTGGTTGATTCACCAAGATGTGCTGGTTGATAACGAAACCAGCAGCTACCGTCAGCAAGAAACCATGCTGTCACCCCAATCGCAGATTCAGCGCCTGACTGCGCAGCTCACTGTGGCCTACTCGCGGATTGCAGCACTCGAAGAGCAGTTGTTAGCCAGACAGCGTGTTCATCATTAAGCCTAGGAGCTTTTCGGTAGCCTGCAAGACATCGTTGCTGTTCCAATCCCGGTATAAGCTAGCCATGATTGCTGCTCCCCCGGCTCCCACACCTTCTTTCACGAACCCTTGATCGTACATCTGCAACTGTTCATAGCCAGAATTGGCAAACTGCATTTGGGCAGAAAAAAACATTGCAGGTGGCAGGCTTACAGCCAGACCCACGGCATCGGCACTAGGGTCTTGTGTCACCCAGCCAGTGGTACCTACGGCAATTCGCTC
>JAYSRP010000404.1:0-22654 GCA_043721015.1 Synechococcales cyanobacterium
CCAGAAATGCGGTGTTCAGCCGCCTCAAACTTCTCGATCGCACCTTCTTCTGGAGTCAGTAAAGACACTACAATCCCTACCGCAAAAGAAAGAGGCACCGTAATTAAACCCGGATTCTTCAGAGGGAAAATCGCCGCAGGTTGCTTCAGAATATCTACAAATACCACGGGTGACAAGAAAATTAACAGCAGTGCTGAAGCCGTACCAATCATCATGCTAGCTACCGCACCCTTGGTACTAAAAGGTCGCCAAACCATCGATAGCAGCAGAGCCGGAAAATTGGCACTAGCCGCGATCGCAAAGGCCAGACCCACCATATAAGCTACGTTCTGACCTTGGAAAATAATCCCCAAAATCACCGCTAACACGCCCAAAATTAAAGTAGAGGCCCGAGCTACTTGCAGTTGCTCAGTTTCATTAGACTTACCTTTTTTCACTACCTGTACCCATAAATCATGAGACAAAGCTGCGGCACCAGAAAGAGTCAAACCAGCTACCACCGCCAAAATAGTCGCAAACGACACCGCCGAAATAAATCCTAAAAAGGCACTGCCGCCCAATAGCTCTGCCAGCATCGGCGCAGCCATATTGCCCGATTTATTAATGGCTTTCAGGCTATCTTGACCAACCAAAACCATTGCCCCAAAACCCAACACAAAAGTCAGCAGGTAGAAATAGCCAATAAACCCAGTAGCATACATCACCGAACTTCTGGCTGTTTTGGCATCTGGCACCGTATAAAAGCGCATCAAAATGTGGGGAAGACCAGCAGTTCCCAACATTAAAGACAAGCCCAAAGACATCGCATCTAAAGGATTTGCTACCTGTTTACCCGGTGCTAACACTGCTGCACCATATTTTTTGGCGGCTTCGTCAAACAGCGTTAAAGGATTAAAGCCAAACCGTGATAGCACCATCAAAGCCAGCACCGAAGCACCACCCAATAGCAAAACGGCTTTAATAATTTGTACCCAGGTAGTAGCAATCATGCCACCAAAAATTACATAAGCCATCATTACGCCGCCGACCAACAGCACTGCCAAGTTGTAATCTAAGCCAAACAATAGTTTTACTAGCTCTCCAGCACCGACCATTTGAGCAATGAGGTAAAAACTAACTACCGCTAGAGTACCGATCGAAGCAGCAATCCGAATGGGGGTTTGCTGAAGGCGATAGGCCAACACGTCAGCAAAGGTATATTTCCCTAAGTTCCGCAGCGGCTCGGCAATTAAAAACATCACCACTGGCCAGCCGACCAAAAAGCCGATCGAGTAAATTAAGCCATCAAAGCCATTCAGTGCCACCAATCCAGTGATACCCAGAAAGCTGGCGGCACTCATAAAGTCACCGGCTAAAGCCAGACCATTCTGAAAACCAGTAATACCACCACCAGCCGTATAGTAATCATTGGCACTGGTGGTTTTCTTGGCTGCCCAGTAGGTGATGCCCAAGGTAATCGCAATGAATACCAAGAAGAAAGTCACCGCTAACGGGTTAAAGCTTCCAAGCGTTGTTTGAGCTGTTTGCATAGTATTATTTAATAATTTTAGGGCTGGTCGTTAGGAAAGCCAGTAGAACCAGCTCTCTGCAATTTAATTAGCTGGTTGTCGTAATAATTGTTTGCCCAGCGCACATAGACAAAAATTAATACCCAGGCCGATAAGATCGTCAATATACCTAAGAGAATGCCGATCGACAGTCCTGGTAAGACTGTTCGCCCCATTAGCTGTTTATTAAAAGCTACCAGTAAAATAAAGCCAAAGTAAATGACCATCATTACCGCTGTGAGCCAAAGAGAAATGCGCCAACGCTGATTGGCTAAATCCCGCAAAGCCCTGATTTTGCTGCTCATGAGAATTGTTTGTTCAATGTGTTTGCCTCGCCTATTGTAGGTTGAAGTTGTCTTATCCTTCTGAGACTCTCCGCAAAATCATCCAAACTTGAGGCCCTGACCTACTGTTTTAGATATTCTATGCTTTAATGGGGAATAACTTATCCTCACTAGACTAAATCCATCATGAGCATCGTTGGCACTGCTGTCGCCCTAAATTTATTCTCTAGCCCGGTCATGGCCGGTAACTTTGATACAAAGACTGACTTTCATGAGTTTTATCCATCAAGGAGAATAGCACAGATTACTATAGGTAAATATAGTGATGGCATTAGAGAGAGTAGAGAGGAACTCAGTCGTTTGATACACATTGTGAGGAATCATCCAAAACTCAGCGATAGAAAGAAAGCAGAGGGAGTTTTCAAACTGTATATGCGCAAAGCGGGGATTTTAGATGATGGTGTAAGGCGGGGAATATATGGAAAAGCCATAAGAGAAGAGGACAAGTTAACCATCATAAATAGATGGAAGGCTGAAAGAGATGAAATGGTGAGGTTGGCAAATCAAGAGATTGAGCCATATTTGACGGCTAGAGAAAGAAAGGTCAGAGCAATCTTCTCAGATCCTGCTCAGGTGAAATTAATCATAGAACAGGGGCGGCGGATAAATGAAGCGGAGGCAAGAGCCAGACGAGATGCTGATGCACTGAGAGGGATCATTCCTGAAAATTAATAGAGGCTGAGTTTATTAAACTTTAAGGCCAGGAGTTAGCGTTAAGAATAGGCAAAAAAAAGGAGAGCTGCACTGCTCTCCTTTTTTAGGTTCATTAGGCTTGTGGTCGCCCTGGTCACTGATTTGACCTCTGCTCTTAAGTTGCTTGCGCAGCATCTGAGTTTGTTTTTTGAGCTGACGGCGGCGGGCTGAACCACCTCTGCCTTTGTCATTGCGCCCTTCTTTGCGGGGAGATTCCCAGCGCTTGAGCATTCTGGCCATAGTATTTGGTTGGGGATAAACTGATACTTCCAGGATAGCAGTAAGAACCAGAATGTTCCAAGCCCTTGTCTGAGAGAAATCCCTACTATTCACCAGCTTAAAACCGACACTGTAGCAATAAAAATCCCCAACACAGCTCCAGCAATCACCTGTACTGGGGTGTGTCCCAGTAATTCCTTGAGGCGCTGTTCGTTGAAATTGTGATCTTCCGAGAACAATTCATCGATCATTTGATTCAAAATTCTGGCCTGTTTGCCAGCAGCTTGACGCACGCCAGCAGCATCGTACATTACGATAATGGCAAAAATGGTGGCGATCGCAAATTCTACGCTGTCCCAACCCTTAATTTGACCAACCCCAGTGGCCAATGCTGTGACAAAGGCCGAGTGAGCACTGGGCATTCCCCCTGTTGTGGTCAGCACCCGCAGGCTAACTTTGCCATTTTTTATGACATCAATAATTAGCTTTAGCCCTTGAGAAATAAGACAAGAAGCCAGCGCGACGATCAGAACATGGTTGTCGAAAACAGATTTGATATTTTGGACGTTAGGAGCTGTGGGGGTGAGCACTAAATTTACCTGAAGTTCTATGAACAATAATAGCGGAGTCCTTCGCCGAAAGGTCAGTTCCGTCTGGCCGTAATAAAGTCGGCCAGAGCTTGCAGTGGCTGGGCCGCTGTACCATAGACGTTCAGGGAATCTTTGGCGGTGGTGATCAGCTCCTCGGCGCGCCGCTGAGACTCTGCGATGCCTAAGAACTTGGGATAGGTAGCTTTTTCGGCTTGCAGGTCTTTTCCGGCGCTTTTACCCAGCTCTTCAGAGGTGGCAGTGATGTCTAAAATGTCATCAATAATTTGGAAGGCCAAGCCAATATTTTGGGCGTATTGAGAAAGTCTTTGTAGATCGGCAGGCTCACCGCCCGCAATAATGCCGCCGCAAACCACGCAAGATTCGAGCAGCGCGCCGGTTTTGTGGGCATGGATGTAGGCTAAAGTTTCTAAAGTCACGTCGGGTTTGCCTTCAGACTGTAAATCTACGACTTGGCCACCGACTAAGCCGCCTGCGCCAGATGCTGTGGCCAGATGAATTATGGCTTGGAGAATGCGATCGATCGGCACTCCAGTAGTCGCCCGCGCCATATGTTCAAAAGCGTAGGCCAGCAGCCCATCCCCGGCCAAAATCGCAATATCATCGCCGTAAACTTTGTGGTTGGTGAGCTTGCCCCGCCGATAATCATCATTGTCCATAGCGGGCAAGTCGTCATGAATCAGCGACATGGTATGAATCATTTCCATGGCGCAGGCAGTAGCCATCGCTATCTGGCTGTTGCCGCCCAATAGCTCGCAGCTTGCGATGGTGAGAACGGGGCGCAGGCGCTTGCCTCCGGCTAAGAGCGAATAGCGCATCGATTCATAAATATGCTCTGGATAAGCCATGGGCAAGGCAGCATCGAGGGCGGCTTCTACTTGCGACTGTCGATCGAGTAAATAAGGCTCTAGCTCGAAAGTGGGCGGGTTCAGGGTGGCTTTTTGGGGACTCGTCATAAAACTGCGGCTCGGCTTGCCCCATTATTTTACGGGGCAGTGGCACGATTGGTCACTCTAAATGCTTTGCAGCAAAAAGGTTTACTAATCCTCACTGCAAATTGGTAAAGACCAGTAAACCTTCAAAACTCAAGCGACAACACCGTCAAGAATTAAGAGCGTCGCCGAGTCAACCTTGCCAGTTTCAGGTAGGCTATGAAGCTTCTGAAATAAGGTGATAGCCGTTTTGGTTCGAGGGCCAAAAAAACCTCGATTTCCACCCAGATTAATACCCAGATCAGGTTGCGAAGATGCCAAAGAGTTTAAAGCATCCTGTACTGCTCCAACGCCAGCAACCAAACCACCGGTTGCGACCAGGGTCAATTCACCACGAGCAACTTTTTGTAGAACTGGATCATTTTTAAAAAAGTTGGAGCGCAGGGGAGTAAGGATAGGATTAGGCTTTTTCGCAATCTCACCAAGTAAGCTTGCAATCACATTATCCCAAGCATTTAGGTCAAAACGTTGTGGGTCGTCATGGCCACCAGCCTCAAACAAGTCAAGAACACAGTGAAATGCCGGAATTAACCAGCTACCTCGGCGCACACTGGCAGCCAGATAACAAATAGCGAGCAGTTCGTACTGAATTGGAGTAAAACCTGGGATTGGAGACTTATTGTCTGGGATAATGCCAGGTTTGCGGGGTTGTACTAGTTCATGATGCAGAAAACGCCCTTTATGAATTACTACATTAGAACCTAATGATAATTCAAACCTTGTAGCTCGAAAGGCTGTGCCATAGTCGTTACTTGTTTTAGTTCGACCATTTCTAGTGATAAAAACATGGGTTACATTAGGCAGCGTTTCCAAATGATTTCCTGACCATTTACTGGTATTGATGAAATCAGCATCAAATTCTTCATCATCATCAAGCATTGTACTGGTATCGTGAATGACAAAGTAGTTAGCAAATAGCTCTGCTTCATCATTGTTGTTGGCTCGTGAAATCGATTGATCAAGCGAGCCACCGATATTTTCTTCTTTGATACCACGCTTATTTAGTACTTTATGTAACTGCTCTTTTGTAAAACCAAGACTGCTGCGATCAGTAAGAATACCTTTTAATGTTTTAGGGATTGTCGCTGAAGCATCAGCCACTTCCCCTAGCTCTTTAGGAAAACGCAGCAGGCACTGAGCCTGTTCTAATGGAGTTCCATGGAACTGATTTGTATTTGAATCAAACTGACATTTCTTGCTCATTTATATTACTCTATTTTGTTTCAAGCTGCTTGTACAAATTTGCTAGTAATTGAAATTTATACTTCAACTACTAGCAGCACTAGATTGCTTCATGTATTAAATCCATTGTAATCGTCATAAACTGTCTCTCCATTGACTTTTGCCGCAGTTAATATCTCCCCTCGCAAACGAGGTGCCGCGCTTAAATGTATCCAGTTTGGACTTTGGACTGTGCCAAATTCGAGAATAACTTGATCGAATTGTGAGACGTTTCTAACAACCCATTCTGCTAAATCTCTGGTTCCGGCAGTAATTGGAATTACATCGGCAGCAAAACCTAATCGATGATCGCTGTTGGGCGCGCCTTTTACAAGGTCATTAAGCTCTTTCGATCGAAAGCCAGAGGATATTTGTAATGGGCCAAGCGCATCACGGGCAGGTTGCAGAATTGTTTTGCACAGCGTTGTTAAATGTTCAATTTCATCTGTATTAGGAGTGTTATAAATGCCGTTGCGATCAGCTGTGACAGAAACCATAAACTCCCAAAGCTGAAAGTTTTAGTTAAGTTCATTTTAGGGTTTGCCATGATGTACCTCTATGACGGTTTATAAAATATTTGAACTACAGTAAAGATTGGAACTCGGCAACAGCATCTCGCCGCAGCCAATAATCAATTTCGTGCCGAGCGACAGGGCCATGGTGCCTGGTAGTGCGCCGCAGTAATCGGGCAACAAACTCCATTGCTAACGGATGATTTTGCTTCATAGCTTTTTGAAAAGCTATGCCATCGAGGGTGCCAACGTTAGCGAGCACCAAATCTTTAAGCTCTTGACCAAAGTTCATAGAATTGGCGCTTACCTGCCAAGCACCGGCTTCAGTGGTGTCTGGCTTGTTAGAACCTGGGTTAGTGGTGTCTCGCCCTGCATTCCAGTCCCAGGAAGACTCAAAGCCTGCCAGCACGCGCATCACTTCTAGCATTACAGCCCGACGATGCTGAATGTCCTCCCATGGACCAAGGGAGTTAAAAACACTAGAGTAAACATCACTGAAAGGGTTACGAACAAATATCTCTTCGGGTGCTTCTCTTCCCCAGGCAACAAGCTGATTCAGAAAATCAGTTGAGGGAACGCCTCTGTTATCGACGTGTTGTTTTGTGGCAATATAATTCATAGGTAGTTAACGGGTATGTTTACTTGACTACGACTTGCGATCAAACGCCTCAATTCAATAATATTGGGTGAATAATTAATACTCAATATTGAGATTGAGAATTTAGCTAGCTGTGAAAGTAGCAGCCAGCAATAGTTACGTCTGAATTGCTTTGAATAAATGAGAATTTTGTTTCTCTGGTTAGCAATTGCTGCTAAGATAAAAATATAGTATCTTGAATCACAGAAAATAATAATTTAGGATCACAAAAATTTACAAATAGTATAATATATAGGCTGCTTTAGGTCTAGCTCAATCATAATATTTCCTGATGCAAAAATTGTTGAAGCAGAATAGAAATGAGTTGCTATACTAAAGTTGCTGAGTTGGGGAAAATATCAAAATGTACTCCAAAGACTTTTTTTTGAAATTGACCACTTTTGTAACCACGCTTTATGTCTTGAGCTTACCCAGTCAAGCTGCTGATAGTCGATGGCTTTTGTGCGACGATGGCAATCTGGTGCTAAATTTGCTTGAGCATCGATCTGCCGATGGTCAAGGACGGGCTACTGCTCTTACTCTTTTGTTGGGTGCCAATGTTTTTTCGGGTCAATTGACTAACACTGATGCAGGCAAAGTTATTTTGAGTAGCCTACCTAAAAATAAAGGTAGCTTTAGAGGTGATGTTGCTGTGAATCACCAAAAAAAATTGGTTTCCTTGAATGGCACCATCACCTTAAGTGAAAATATTTTCAATCTTAGGACTCAGCTCAAGTGTAAAGAGCTAAGGTCGGCTCTATAATCTGGCGCAACTGACAAATGAACCGCTCACCATGTTAAAACTTGGGTATCTCATATTTTGATACTTTTATGGATGTCAAAGCCGCGATCGCCTGGGCTGCCGGTCAACCCTTCACTATTCAAACAGTCCAGCTTGCCCCCCCAGCGGCTGGAGAAGTATTAGTCGAAATCAAAGCCACCGGAGTCTGTCATACCGATGCCTATACGTTGTCTGGCGCTGACCCCGAAGGGCTTTTTCCGGCGATTCTTGGCCACGAAGGGGCTGGGGTGGTAGTAGAAGTCGGAGCCGATGTGAAGTCCCTCAAACCGGGCGATCATGTGATTCCGCTGTATGTGCCAGAATGTCGCAATTGCAGCTATTGCTTGAGTGGCAAGACCAATCTTTGTCAGGCAATTCGGATTACTCAGGGTCAGGGTTTGATGCCCAATGGCAGCAGTCGGTTCTCGATCAATGGCCGCCCAATATTCCATTACATGGGTACTTCGACTTTTGCCAATTACACCGTAGTCCCAGAAATCTCTCTAGCTAAAATCCGCCCTGATGCACCCTTTGATAAGGTCTGTTACATTGGCTGCGGCGTGACCACGGGCATTGGCGCGGTAATTAATACAGCTAAAGTGGAACCAGGAGCTAACGTGGTGGTTTTTGGTCTGGGGGGGATTGGCCTGAACGTGGTGCAAGCCGCGCGGATGGTGGGGGCAAATAAAATTATTGGCGTAGATCTGAACCCCATGAAGCAGGCTTTGGCGACCAAGCTGGGCATGACCCACTTTGTGAACCCGAAGGAAGTAGCAGGCGACTTGGTGGCGCATTTAGTGGAACTCACCGGGGGCGGTGCCGACTACAGCTTTGAATGCATTGGTAATGTACAGGTAATGCGACAGGCATTGGAATGCTGCCACAAAGGTTGGGGGGTGAGTGTGATTATTGGGGTAGCTGGGGCTGGCCAAGAAATCAGTACTCGTCCGTTTCAGCTAGTTACCGGCAGGGTTTGGAAAGGCTCGGCTTTTGGGGGAGCCAAAGGGCGGACTCAGGTGCCGCAGATTGTGGACTGGTATATGGATGGCAAAATTAACATTGATGATTTGGTCGATCGAGTGATGTCGATTAACCAAATCAATGAAGCTTTCGACATCATGCACCGAGGCGAAGGCATTCGCACTGTATTGACCTTTTAATGTTGGCCTTCTAGAATGCTAGTTTTGGGATGGGGCACAGCTTGCGCTATTCTCTTTAGGTCAAGCAATTTATCAGAGTAGCTACCGCCTTTATGGATAATTCATCTTCTCTATCTGCTGTCAGCCAAGATGAAATAAATGGCATTCTATGGCGAGCTTGTGATACTTTTCGAGGGACGATCGATGCCAGTGAATACAAAAACTATTTGCTGGTGATGCTGTTTGTAAAGTATGTGAGTGATGTGTGGACAGAGCATTATGAGCAGCTTAAAGCAGAGTATGGCGATGATGAGGCGCGGATTTTGCGGCGGTTGGAGCGGGAGCGGTTTGTGTTGCCCCAGGGCTGCCGGTTTGAGGATGTCTATGGGCAGCGGAATGAGGCGAATGTGGGGGAGGTGATTAATCAGGCGCTAGAAAAAATTGAGGAAGCCAATAAGCTGAAGTTGGCGGGGGTGTTTCGGAATATTGATTTTAACAGTGAGGCCAATTTGGGCCAGACCAGGGAGCGAAATACGCGGCTGAAGATGCTGCTGGAAGATTTTGCCAACCCCAAGCTAGATCTGCGGCTGTCGCGGATTGGAAATATGGATGTGATTGGTAATGCCTATGAGTATTTGATTGCTAAGTTTGCGGCGGGGGCGGGTAAGAAGGCCGGGGAGTTTTATACGCCAGCGGAGGTTTCGGAGTTAATGGCGGAGCTGGTGGCTCCCCAGCCGGGAGAAAGGATTTGTGACCCGACTTGTGGTTCGGGTTCGCTGCTGATTAAGTGTGCAAACTATGTGCGTCGATCGGGCAGTAATAACTACAGTCTTTACGGCCAAGAGAATACGGGGGGCACTTGGGCGCTGGCGAAGATGAATATGTTTTTGCATGGGGTGGATAGTGCCCGCATTGAGTGGGGAGACACAATTCGGAATCCGAAGCTGTTGGAGAAAGATAAGCTGATGCGCTTTGAGGTGGTGGTGGCGAATCCGCCGTTTAGTTTGGATAAGTGGGGGGCTGATGATGTGGCGAGCGATCGGTTTCAGCGTTTTAAGCGAGGGATTCCGCCGAAGGGGAAGGGCGATTTTGCGTTTATTTCGCACATGATTGAGACGATGAGTTTGACGAATGGCCGGGTGGCGGTGGTGGTGCCCCATGGGGTGCTGTTTCGGGGGAGCAGTGAGGGCAAGATTCGGCGAGAGGCGATCGAAGAGAACCTATTAGATGCGGTGATTGGGCTGCCGAGTAATTTGTTTTTTGGGACGGGGATTCCGGCGGCGGTGCTGGTGTTTCGGCGCAATAAGTGCGATGGCAATGTGCTGTTTGTGGATGGGAGTCGGGATTATGCGGATGTGAAGACGCAGAATAGTTTGCGATCGGCGGATATTGCGAAGATTGTGGGGGCTTATGAGGCGAGGGTTTCGGTGGAGAGGTATGCTTATTTGGCGAGTTTGGATGAGATTAGGGTGAATGATTTTAATTTGAATATTCCGAGGTATGTGGATACTTTTGAGGAGGAGGCGGAGGTTGATATTGGGGCGGTGCAGGGGGAGATTTTGGGTTTGGAGGAGGAGTTATCGAAGGTGAAGTTTAAGATGGCTGGGTATTTGGAGGAGTTGGGATTATGAGTATTCCTAAGAATTGGAAAAAGTCACCAGTATCTCAAGCATGTGAACTGATTGTAGATTGTGTAAATAAAACTGCTCCTGTTTCAGATACTAAAACATCATATAGAATGGTTCGTACATCTAACATCAGAAGTGGGAGATTGAAATTAGATGATGTGAAATATGTAGAATTCGAAACATATGAAAAATGGACAAGGCGAGCACAAGTTATTCAAGGCGATATTTTATTAACAAGAGAAGCCCCCATTGGCGAGGTTGCAATTATAGATCAAGAGAAAAATCTTTTTTTAGGTCAGAGAATAATGCAATATCGACCTGATCCGAAAAAAATAAATTCTAGATTTCTTTATTATTCATTTTTGAGTGATGATCTTCAAAAACAGTTCAATTATCATGGTGATATAGGGTCAACAGTAAGTCATATTAGAGTAGGCGATTGCTCTACCTTTATAGTATCAATTCCACCGCTTCGAGAACAATGTAGGATTGCGGAGATACTTGGGGTTTGGGATGAGTCGATCGATCTTCTAGAAAAGCTCATAGCAGCCAAGCGTAAGTTAAAGCAGGGACTTATGCAGCAGCTATTAACTGGTAAAAAACGATTGAAGGGATTTGAGAGTGGTGAGTGGAAAAAATACAAACACAGTAATGTCGCTCAGTTTTATAATGGACGAGCTTACAAATTATCTGAATGGGAAGAGGCAGGGACTCCTGTAATCAGACTACAAAATCTTACAGGTACAGGGAAGAACTTTTATTACTCTAACATGAAACTTCCTGACCATCAATATGTGAATTCAGGCGATTTACTATACATGTGGTCAGCTACTTTTGGACCACATATTTGGCAAGGAAAAAAGGCGATTTATCATTATCATATTTGGAAAGTAATGTGTGATGAGAATTTATTAAGCAAAATTTTCTTTTACTTTTTATTAGATTTTGAGACTCAGCAGAAAATGAGTAAGTCCAATGGGATGGGAATTTTACATATAACTAAATCCACAATGGAATCCACACAAATAGTATTGCCGCCAATTAAAGAACAAGAAAAGATTGCTGCTATTCTCTCTGCTGCCGATGCCGAAATCTCAACCCTAGAAAAACAACTGGCTGCATACAAAGAACAAAAACGCGGCCTGATGCAGCAACTTCTCACCGGGCGAACCAGGATTTTAGGATTGGAGGATGAAGAGGATAAGGAGCAGAAATAGAATGTGGTTTTCTGCTCCTTATCCTCCCCATCCTCTTTTTTCTCTCCTCTTTTTTTCCCCTCTTCTCCTATTTATCCTGTCCACCTCAATATGCAAAATGATCAACCATACTAAACACCGTAAACAAAATCCTGCAAATCCCAAAATCCTAAAAATCCTGCTCCCGACAGCTTGAGGAATTTACGCTAAAATAGGACATACTCAGCAACATTCAACAATCAATTAAAATAATTACAAAGGTTAACAATGAACACAAACTTAGTCGAGCAAAGATTAATTGAAAAAATTCGTAAGCTTTCATCTACAAGAGTTACAGAAATTGAAGATTTTGTTGACTTCTTATATCAACGAGAAAATCAATCTGAAAATAATCTAACTTTAGCTGCTACAAAACTGTCAGAGTCAGCATTCGCAAAAGTGTGGGATAACCCAGAGGATGCAGCCTATGACGACCTATAAATTCGGGGATGTAGTGCTCGTCCCTTTTCCGTTTACCAACCAAAGCACCACCAAGAAACGACCCGCGATTATTATCAGCTCTGAAGACTACAATCGCTGCAAGCCAGACCTAATTCTCATCGCTGTCACCAGTAATGTAAAAACAGACTTACAGTTTGGCGAAGTATTTATTGATGAATGGTCTGCTGCTGGATTAATAAAACCTTCGGTTATTAAGCCAATTATTACAACAACCGAAAAGAATTTAGTCATCAAAAAGCTGGGAGCACTACAGCCTTCAGATTTGCAAGCTTTAGAAAATATTTTATGTCAAATAATCACCAGGCAAACCAAGATTTTAGGCTTGGAGGATGAACAGAATAAGGAGCAGAAATAGAACATGGCTTTCTGATCCTCATCCTCCTCATCTCTTCATCCTGTCCACCTCAATATGGAAAACGATCAACCATACTAAACACCGCAAACAAAATCCTGCAAATCCCAAAATCCTAAAAATCCTGATACGGATACATTAATTTATGAAACTCGACGAAATCACCTACAAAATCAACGGCTGCGCCATGAAAGTTCATAACACCTTGGGTAACGGCTTCCAAGAAGTTATTTATCAGCGCTGCATGGTCATAGAACTCCAAAGAGCCAACCTAAACTTTGGTAGAGAGGTATCCCAAGACATTTACTATGAAGATATCCAAGTTGGTAGACGACGCGCTGACTTCATCGTAGAAAACTGTGTAATCGTGGAACTTAAAGCCGTCATTCGACTCGAAGATGTTCATTTAGCCCAGGCAAAAAACTATGTAGTAGCTTACAAGTACCCGATCGGCCTTCTCATCAACTTTGGGTCAGCCAGCCTAGAATTTAAAAAGGTGTTCAACAATCGACCAGGATTTTCAGACATGAAAGACAGGCCAGATTCAGAGCGGCCATACTATTCTGCTCCGAATCTCATCCATTCACTGCCACCGAGTCCGTAGTTTGATCGCCCCAAACAGACCATAAGTCAACCTACTCACCACCGCACAGAAGCAAACCAATGCTTAAACCTAACTCCGAACATTCGCCTCCTAGCTCCGAACATTTAGAGTCTAAAATCAAAAATGCCCGGAATACCCAGCTACCCGACAGGCTCACCATAAAATGGAAACAAACAGCAATGAACACTAATCAACCTGTTAAAATTATTGGCCAAGAAATCACTCCAGCTCAACGCCAAAAGTCACAGCTAGACATCGACCTTCAGAAACTTGAAGAGCAATATCAAATGTCTTCATCTAAATTCCATCAAAAATTCCATACCGGGGAACTCGGCGATGACATAGATTTTGTGGAATGGAACGCCTTTTATCAAATGTCTAACTCCCTGCAAAAACAGATCGATCGGCTCCAATCTGAAACAAACTAATGAACCCTACAGCATCTCCCAGCGACTGGCTCGAAACCATCTCCTCCCAGATCCCCGCGATCGACCTCCTGCAAAAAATCGGCTACACCTACCTCACCCCCGCCGCAGCCCTCGCCCACCGCCAAGGCAAACGCGCCAAAATAGTATTAGAAGACATCCTCACCGCCCAGCTCCACAAACTCAACAGCATCAGCACCCGTGGCCAAACCCACGCCTTCAGCGAAGCCAACATTCAAAAAGCCGTCGCCGCCATCAGCCAATTTAATTACGATGCCCTCTACACCACCAGCCAACAGCTCTACGACTTAATTACTCTGGGCAAATCGATCGAACAAACCGTCAACGGCGACAAAAAAAGCCCACAGCTACAATATATCGACTGGAAAAACCCCGCCAACAACGTCTATCACGTCACCGACGAATTTGAAATCGAACGACGCAACAGCACCCAGACCCGTCGCCCCGACATCGTGCTATTTGTCAACGGTATTCCGCTAGTAGCGATCGAATGCAAGCGCCCCGACCTCAAAGACGCGATCGATCAAGCCATCAGCCAACAGCTCCGCAACCATCGCAGCGAAGAAATTCCTCACTTTTTTTGCCTCACCCAAGTACTGCTAGCGATCGCCCAAAACTCCGCTCAATATGCCACCACCGGCACTGAAAAAGAGTTCTGGGCAGTTTGGCAAGAAGAAAACAGCGATGAAGCAGAACTGCACAGCCTCATTAATATCCCCCCAGCTCAAACCAAACAACTACAAGCCGAGCTAGCTTGGCGAGCGCCAGCAGAGCAAGAGCAAATTAAACAGCTCTGGGCAGCCGGAGAGCGCCAAGTATCTGCTCAAGACCGGGCTATTTATGGCTTGCTACTGCCCGATCGGCTGTTAGAACTAATTTATGGCTACATTGTTTTTGATAACGGCACCAAAAAAATTGCCCGCTATCAGCAATACTTCGCCGTCAAAGCCACCCTCGATCGAGTTAAACAAATTCGGGGTGATTCTTCCCGCCAAGGCGGCATGATTTGGCACACCACCGGCAGCGGTAAATCTTTAACCATGGTGATGCTGGCTAAGGCTTTGGCGTTAGAAAGGAAAACTATTCTTAACCCCAAAATAATTTTGGTCAACGATCGCATTGATTTAGATAAACAGCTCAAAGACACCTTCAAAAACTGTGGTGCCCAGGTCACTCAAGCCAAGAGCGGCCAAGATTTATTGGTGTTAGTAAATAACCCCAAAGCCGAAATCATCACTACAATCATTGATAAGTTTGAGACCGTCGCCCGCGAAAAAGGCCAAAACCCCAGCGCCGATATTTTTGTGTTGGTAGATGAATCTCATCGCTCTCAATATGGCCAGACCCATGCCAAAATGCGCAACGTTTTCCCTAACGGCTGCTACATTGGCTTTACCGGCACCCCGCTGTTAAAAAAAGAAAAAAGCACTGCGGCTAAATTTGGGGGTTTAATTCATAGCTATACCATGCCCAAGGCCGTGAGCGATAAAGCCGTAGTGCCAATTTTATACGAAGGTCGAGAGAGTGAATTTAAAAACACCGAGGCAGTTGATAAATGGTTCGATCGCATCACTGCCGACCTCAACGAACAGCAAAAAGCCGACCTCAAGCGCAAATTCAAAAGCGCCGAACCGCTCTATGAGTCCACAGACCGGATGGAAGAAGTCGCCTACGATATCAGTGAACATTTTGCCAAACACTTCAAAGGCACGGTTTTTAAAGGCCAATTTGCCACCTCTAGCAAACGAGCCGCTATTAAATACCAAAAGCTGTTAGATAAATGGGGCAAGGTGCGTTCCAAGGTAATTATTTCCGCCCCTGACACCCGCGAAGACAACGATAGCGTGGACGAGGCCGATATCTCTGAAGTACAGAGTTTCTGGAAAGATACGATGGCGCATTATGGTTCTGCTAAAAAGTATCAAGAAGAGCTAGTCAACAAATTTAAAGACGAAGACGGCGGAGATGCGCCAGAAATATTAATTGTGGTCGATAAGCTGCTGACCGGCTTTGATGCACCGCGCAACGCCGTTTTGTACTTAGATAAACGCCTGAAAGAGCACAACATTTTACAGGCGATCGCCCGCGTAAACCGGGTCTTTGCTGGTAAAGACTATGGACTAGTTATCGACTACCGAGGTATTTTTGGCGACATGACCGATGCCATGAAGCTCTACGATGCACTTGAGCAAGAAGGCTTCGATCGAGCCGATATTATTGGTGCCTTAGTCGATATCCAAACCGAAATCGCCAAGCTTCCTACCCATCATGCTGCCGTCTGGGATGTCTTTAAAGGAGTTAGCAACCTGCAAGACACCGAAAGCCTCCAGCAGTGGCTGCACCCCCAAGATCGTCGTGACGACTTTTATGAGAGCCTGCGCGACTTTAGCAAAACGCTGCAAATTGCTCTTAGTAACCCCAAGTTTCAAGCCGACACCGCCGAGTCTATTAAACAGCGCTACAGCCAAGACCTCAAGTATTTTTTTAATCTGCGAGAAGCCGTCAAAATTCGCTACGCCGAAACCATCGACTACTCCCGTTACGCCGACCAAATTAGAACCATGGTAGTAAGAGAAATTGGAGCCTCAGAGTTTAAAACTATCATTGAACCGATCGATATTTTTGACGTTGACCGATCCAATGCCGAAATAGCCGAAATTGCGGGCACTGCTGCTCAAGCCGATGCAATCGCCGCCAGGGTGAAAAAAGTGGCGATCGAAAAGATGGCAGAAGACCCTGTGCTTTATCTCCGCCTCAGCCAGCTCATTCAAACCGCGATCGAAGCCCACCGTGCCAAACGCCTCAGCGATTTAGAATATCTTCAGCAAATGCGTGAACACCTCGACACCGCCCGCACCCGTGGTGCCACTACTGTCCCCGCTCCCCTGCGCAACCGCGCACAAGCTCGCGCCTTTTATAATGTGCTGCAAGATAAGTTAGCTAACACAATCAATCCAGACCAACCAGAGGTACTAGTTACCCTAGCCGTCGGCATTGAAGAAATCATTACCCGGCTCAAAGTGCGCGACTGGCAGCACAACCAAGATGTTCAGAACCGGATGCTAGACGCGATCGATGACCTGATTCACCATTTAAACCAAGATCAACAGTCCCCTATCCACTGGACAGACATAGACGAAATTATTGCCAAAATCATGAACATCGCCAGAAACCATGAAACCCACTAATCTATCTGCTGATCTGCATCGAGTGCAATATGGCAATCAGAATATTCTTTTTACCCTGAAATATTCTGAGCGCAAAACTCTGGCGATCGAAGTTCACCCCGATCAAACTGTGCTGGTGATCGCTCCCCAAAATGCTCCTTTGCCAGCGATCGCAGCAAAGGTTAGCCATCGCGCCGCCTGGATTACCAAGCAGCAGCGCCAATTTTCTCGCTATGCGCCACCACTGCCAGCTTCTGAATGCGTCTCTGGTAAGGGCTACCGCTACTTGGGTCGTCAGTATCGCCTCAAGCTCAGCACCGCTGAAGTAGATCAGGTGCGTTTATGGCAAGGCCGCCTAGAAGTAACGACGGCTGCTGCTCAAGATCAGCAAAAAGCAGCAGCTCTAATTGAGCAATGGTATCTTGATCGGGCAGCCAAAATCTTTCAAGCCCGCTATCAGCATTGTACCCAACTAGTATTTGCCCACGGCATCGAACATGATCGCGGGTTTGAACTGCGCAGTATGGCCAAACGCTGGGGAAGCTGCACTCCCCGAGGCAAAATATTTCTCAACCCGCTACTAGTAACGGCTCCTAAAGACTGCATCGACTACGTGATTATTCATGAACTCTGCCATGTCTGCGTCCATAACCACTCTCCTCGCTTTTATCGACTGTTAGAATCTATTTTGCCAGATTGGAAAACTCGCCGAGACTACTTGAATACTCATACCGAACTGCCTAGCAGCTCAGGTGTGCTCTACCATCCATTTCAAGATACCTAAAATCTTCTCGACTGGTGTAACTTGATATTCGTTGGCGTCGATCGCCACATCCTTACCCTTAATTTTTAAAAACTGCCAAAGCTTGCCGCTGGTTACGCAGCCATAAATGGTTTCGATCGGCTTTCTATGGGTCTGATTAAACAACTGTGCTGCGATCATCTCCGCCACGCACTGACCCAAGCCCACATCTAATTCCCCTTTCTTTGCTTCTACCAGCATGATCACTGGAGCCTCCACAATATATGGAGTCAAAGACTTGCTGAACAAAAAATCACAGAAGCCATTTAAGCCCTGATCTTTATCGACGCTAAATTCTTCCCCAGAAAACAGCTCTACTGAATTAGATACCAATTTGCGCACTTCTAAAAGAATTGGGCTGACCAACAGCTCAGACTTGGCTTTTTCTGATTTGGCCTGCTGGGCAATCGGCAGCCACTCGGCAAAAATTGCCGCAAAAGTAGCGCTAGGAGAAACCAGCGGTAAACTTTGACAAAACGGGTCGATCGACAAATTTAGTCCAAACTGTTCTTTAACGCTAGCCAAAGTAAAATTGTTGTAAGCCATCAAACTTCTGACGCTGCTGCTGAGGGGTTTCTGAGATCTTAAACTTATCACGGGGAATTCTCTGAAGCCAAATATTGGCTGAGCTGTGGCTTGACATCAGGTAACAAAATGCAGAGAAAGACAGTCCTTTGGGCTATACTATTTCGTCTAGTAGGTATCCAGTGTCACACTTGATTCGCATGAATTTTCGTAAGCGTTCAGCACTTTCCATCTGTTTATTACTCCTCTCTGGCTGTAGCGGGATCACTGGCGGTGATCCTAGCCGAAAAGGCTGGATCACGGTGGGCACCAAAGACAAACCTCGCACCCTAGATCCTTCTGATGCCTATGAGCTGAAATCGTTGGGAATTATCGCCAACATGGGCGAGCGTCTTTACACCTACAACCCCGGCAGTAACAAGTTGGTGCCTCAGCTAGCCACCGAGCTGCCCAAAATCAGCGCCGATGGCTTGACCTATACGATTCCGATTCGCCAGGGGGTATTATTTCACGATGGCACTTCTTTTGATGCCGAAGCCATGGCTTTTTCATTGAAGCGCTTTATTTTGAATGGGGGCAGCCCAGCATTTCTGCTGTCCGATCGAGTCGATTTTTTGCGGAAAGATAAAAACGATGTCAAGACTCTGAACCTCGCCGGACTTCAGGCTACTGCTAAGTATGAGCTGACCATTAAACTCAAGCAGCCCTTTGCGGCTTTTCCAGATTTGCTGGCTTTTCCGGGAGCCTGTGCTATTTCTGCTAAAGCTTACAAAATGCCGATTTTAAAGCCAGAGCCACCTGCGTCAAAAGACCAGAAGCCCAAAGATAAGGCTACTTTAAAAAAGGAAAAAGCTGAGAAAAAAGCTGCCAAGAAAGCTAACGCTGAAAAAGAAAAACAAGAAAAATTTCAACCAGATTTGTTTGTGGGCACTGGGCCTTACCGCATGTTGCCCAAAAAAAGTGAGGATCGAATTGAGTTAGAAGCTTTTGATAAATATTGGGGAGCAAAACCCCAAAATAAAGGCGTGGTGGTGCAAATTTATTTGGGCAGCGCTTCTAACCTCTACAACTCATTTAAAACTGGCGCTGTGGACGTAGCCTATTTAAGCTTGGAGCCTGACCAAATTCGTGATTTGCAGCATAGCCAAAAAGAAAAAGGCTGGAGTGTCAAAGAAGTAGAAGGGAATGGCACAACCTACATGATGCTAAACGTCAAACAAAAGCCCCTAGATAACCCGGCGGTAAGGCAGGCTGTTGCGGCTGTAGTCGATCGACCAGGCATGAATCAGCGGGTATTTTATGGCCAGGGCAAGCCCTTATATAGCCTGATTCCTGATAGCTTTCCGCAGTCGCAGGCTGGGTTTAAAGCCGCCTATAGCTCGGCCACTGGCGGCAGCAACCTGGTGAAAGCTAAAGAGCTGCTTAAAAAAGCTGGCTTTTCTGCCCAGAACCCGGCTCGGGTGCAGATTTGGTATAAGTCCAGCACTATTAGCGACAAAATGGTTGCAAACTTTTTGCGAGCCTATAGCAACAAGAACATGGAGGGCATTTTGATTTTGGAGCCAAATGCTGCTGAAGCTACTGCTTTTAGTAAAATGCTGAAAACTGGCGCTTATCCAGTTGCTTTTCAAACTTGGTATCCCGATTTTATTGATGTAGACACCTATGTTCAGCCGTTTTTAGAATGTCCTAAAGCAGATAAAGTCAAGGAGGGCGTGCTAGGGCAGGGGTGTGAAGAGGGGGGCAGTGCCGAGCAAGGCTCTTTTTATTACGATGCAGCCATGAATAAAATGATTGCCGACCAGGGCAAGGCTTTAAATCTGGCTGAGCGGCTGAGTATTTTGCAAAACATTCAAAGCAAGGCCGTGAAAGACGTACCGCAGATTCCCCTATTTCAGACCAAAGATTTTATTTTTTCCCGACCGGGTATTAGCGGTGCTAACACCGATCCTTTGCAGAATCTGCAATACTCTACTATCAAAAAATCTGAGAATAAGTAATTTTTATGTCTCGTTTAAAATCTTTGCAATATTATCTGTTGGCTCGCTTGGTGCTTGCGCCTGTAATGCTCTGGACGATTGTCACCATTATTTTTTTACTGATGCGCGCTACTCCCGGAGATCCGGTAGATGCGATCGTTGGTTCTAAAGCCTCTGCGGCAATTAAAGAAGAAATGAGGTCAGATATGGACTTCGATGAACCTTTGTGGTTTCAGTACATTAGCTATTTGAGCAAGCTGATCCGCTTTGATTTGGGTGAATCTATTACTAGTTCTGGATTGAAGGTCACAAAAATCATTGCCGACTATTTTCCGGCCACGGTTGAGCTAGCCACCGGAGCTATTTTGATTGCTTTTGCTGTAGGAATTACCATTGGAGTAATTGCCGCCTCTAAGCCAAATAGCAAAACAGAGGGGTTTAGCAGGCTGTTTGGAGTAATTAGCTATTCGGTGCCGATCTTTTGGGCGGGGATGCTGTTGCAGATTGTGTTTTCGGTCTGGCTGGGCTGGTTTCCGCTGGGTGGCAGGTTTCCTTCTACCTTACAGCCGCCCGATAAAATTTTTGGCTTGTATACGATCGATAGCTTATTGCACTTTAATTTGAGTCAGTTTTTCACTTCTCTCTACTATTTAGCTTTGCCCTGTCTTACTTTAGGAATTCTGCTCAGCGGTATTTTTGAGCGGATTGTACGGGTGAATTTAAAAGAAAATTTGAAATCTGACTACGTGGAAGCTGCCAGATCCAGAGGAATTCCCGAGCGACAAATTTTGCTGGTTCATGCTTTAAAGAATTCTTTGATTCCGGTGATTACAGTGTTGGGTTTGACTACCGCATCTCTGTTGGGTGGAGCGGTGTTGACCGAGACGACTTTCTCTTGGCCAGGGTTAGGCGGACGACTCTACGAAGCAATCTCTGCCCGAGACTACCCCACAATTCAAGGCATTATGGTGTTCTTTGCGGCGATCGTGGTAATTGCCAGTATTGTGATTGATTTGATTAATGCCTTGGTGGATCCTCGAATTAAGTATTAGAGAGCATTATAAAAATATTTTGTTTAGGATATAGAACATGGAAATTTTTTTGATGCGTCACGGCATCGCTGAAGATTTGCAGCCCGGTGAAACGGATGCCGATCGAGAGCTGATTGCCAAAGGCATCACCAAAACTGAGCGGGTCGCTCTCAGTATGCAAAAAAAAGGCTGGGAGTTTGATATGGTGCTCTCTAGTCCTTTGGTGCGTGCCTGTCAGACAGCGCAGATTTTGTTGGAATCGGGGTTGAGCGAAGTGCTGGAAATCCATCCCAATTTGGTACCCGATGGGTTATTGGAGAACTGGTTGCAGTGGTTGGCATTTTATCGACTAACTAATCCCACCGCTGAACGACTGATTTTGGTGGGTCATGAGCCAAATTTGAGTCAGTGGACAGAGCTATTGGTGTTTGGCCAAGTGTTTGATCGCCTTCACCTCAAAAAAGCCGGGGTGATTGCGCTCCAAGCCCCAGATACTGAAGACCTGATTGGTAAATGTGAGCTGTTATGGCTAATTCCACCAAAATGTTGGATATGAGTTGAGCAATTTTGAGCAAGTTACGAGATATCACAATTTTGGTAAAGAATTTTGATAAAATCGCTACAGCGCCGTGGCGCGAACTTCACCAATCTTGTAAATATCTCCCATGACAGCAAAAAAAACGGTAATATCCCCCTCCATCTTGTCTGCCGACTTTGGCAAACTGGGTGCTGAAATTGAAGCAGTAGACAAAGCTGGTGCCGACTGGATTCACGTAGATGTTATGGATGGTCGGTTCGTGCCAAACATTACGATCGGGCCATTAATTGTGGAAGCAGTACGTCCTCATACCAAGAAGCCTTTGGATGTGCATTTAATGATCGTAGAACCAGAGCGCTATGTGGCTGACTTTGCCAAGGCGGGCGCTGATATTATTTCGATACATGCCGAAACTAGCTCTACTACCCATTTGCACCGCACTCTGGGCATGATTAAAGACTTGGGTAAGATGGCTGGGGTGGTTTTAAATCCTGGTACTTCTTTAGATACGATCGAGTATGTTTTAGACCTTTGCGATCTAGTTTTGATCATGAGCGTAAATCCTGGTTTTGGTGGTCAGAGCTTCATTCCTGGCGTAGTTCCCAAAATCGCTAAGCTGCGTCAAATGTGCAACGAGCGCGGTCTGGATCCTTGGATCGAAGTAGATGGTGGCCTAAAGGGTAACAATACTTGGCAGGTGTTAGAAGCTGGTGCTAATGCGATCGTGGCTGGTTCGGCGGTATTTAATACTCCAGACTATGCAAAGGCGATCGATGGTATCCGTAACAGCCGTCGGCCTGAGTTAGTTACTGCGTAATTGTTAGCGATCGAATCTCGAAATCTAGATGGTGATTATTATCCGCCGTCTAGATTTTGCATATTACCAGAATATTTTAGTTATTTCTATGTCATTGCCTTATCGGCCAGAAGATTTATTTGAAATTTTGGCAACTCAGAGAAGTCAGGGAATTCTACCCGAAAACTTGGCAGGATTCTTCATTGATGGCACTAAAAGGCTAGAAAATGGCATATTCATCAGAGATATTTTATACTTGACTAAGCCGCAGGAACAAAGAAAATTCAGTGAATTTGTTGGGTATCAGCTCAAAGCGGGACAAAGACCCCAAAGATAGCATTGAAAGACCCCTCATCCCCCAACCCCTTCTCCCAAGGCGGGAGAAGGGGAGTCGGA
>JAYSRP010000405.1:0-22639 GCA_043721015.1 Synechococcales cyanobacterium
CTAAGAATTTTGAGCCATTCACTGCCCGTAGAACCCAAGATCGAATCACTGCCTATATGAATGACGATCGACTGGCCAAGCTGATGACGACGCAGCAAATCAGCCGTTTCACAAGCCAAGCTTTTGCTGCGACTAATGATGCCCACTGTACCGGGCTGGAAACAAGTGGGGTTAAAAGATCCTAACAGCAGTCGATCGGGTGCAATTACGCCAGCGCTGCCAGAACCCAGCACCACTACCTCGGTGCTATGGCGCAACATTTCTAAACTGTCTAACGGCGGCACCCCACCCGAACAAATAATAATTCGCTCAATGCCTGCGGCGATCGCTTCCAAGGCGGCATCCAAGACCTGCCAAGGCGAATTGAAAATAATTGCTACATCCATCTGTCCTAGTTCAGATTGAGCCTGTTCTGCCAAATCAAAAACCGGGATTTCACCTTGATATTGACCACCTTGTCCAGCGGTGACTGCGGCCACAATGTTGGTGCCATGTGCCAACATTACCCGCACTGCCGCTAAAGCGGCTGGTTGATCGATGCCTTGAATTAATACTCGACAAGATTTTGGTAAATCAAACATAAAGTCACTAAAAGGAAGACGTAGCTTGCACTAAAGCCGCGATCGCTGCCTCTAAATTGCTTACTACTAATGGAGAAAAACGTTCTAAATCGATGTCGTCTAACAAACTTGGCGGTGCATCTATAACCACTTCTACCGACCAAGGAGCTAAGGTCGCCAGCGCCATCAATGGGGTATTAATGCTATGACATTTCACTAGCAATACATCAATATTTTTAGCCATCCCATGCAAAACTTCGATCATCTCGGCACTAGTTAATCGATCGACCGCCCAGCATTGAAAAATTGGTCGCCCAGCTCGTTGCAGCTCTACCACCGTAGCTACCGCTAATCCGCGACCTTCTACCAATAAGCCAATTCGTCCACTGCCGGTGGCTAGAGCCTTGGGTAATCTGCGCACCGTGGTTTGGCGCATTAGTTCTTGGAGTTTGGGATGGCGGATAATGGCTCGATCATTAACTGTGACTTTGCCATCTAACGCCATCAGCTTGCCATTATTGCCGACCCCTAATGGGTTGATTTCCACCAAATCTAAATCATGAGCTACCATCAGTCGATACATCGCTTCGATGATGCCACTCACCTGCACCAATAGCTCGCCGCTTAAACCCATTTGAATCGCTAGTTTCCGGGCATAAAATGGCGAAAAGATATCATCGATCATCACTTGCTGTAACGAATCCATCACCGCCACCAAATCCATCCCCCCTCGTTCTGAACCGAGCAGCACTGGCCGCCGCGATCGATAGTCAATCAGCACCGCCAAGTAAAACTCTCGACTGACATCATATTTTGCTTCGGCCAGCAATACTTGAGGCACCTCGCCAAAAATTGGCAGGTTAAACATGGTCTGAGCCGCTGCAATGCCGTCAATGGTATTTTCCACAAACCGCACTCCTCCAACTTTGCCCCGATGGCCGACGCTAACTTGAGATTTCAGCACTACCGGGTAGGGGATCTTAAGAAACTTAATATCGGTTGGTCGATCGATCCTTTGTGACGGCAGTGTCGGGATTCCCACCTCCTGGAATAGGTCTTTGGCTTGATACTCTAATAAATCCATTAATCTTTGGCCGGTGGTGTAATTTTTATTTTACCTTGAGCGTCTCGCTCTACTTTACCGCCCAGTTCGATGATTTTGGTGATCGCTAGCTTCCTAGCACTATCATCGATCGCGGTATCTAGGATTGAAGTCCAAGCGCCAAATCTGGCCTGCTTGCTGCCGGGGTTCTTAGCTAAGAATTTAGCTGTATTGCCCGAAATGCTGGCAACTCGCTGCCCCTCTTCATCACCCGCCTGCTGTGCCCAATCAGCCGCTTTTTCCATAGATGCTTTGGCTGCTTGCGAATCACCCAAAAATAGTAGCTCATTAGTAGCTTTGAGCCGCCATAAGTAGTAAGAGTATTTTGGTGAATCAGGTTTAATTGATCGATACCCTACGTCCATCATTTTAACTGTTTTCTCTGGATTGCCTAAATAGCTAGAGCCAGTACCAGATAAGTAATAATATGCCAAGAAAAATCTAGGATCTTCTTTCAGAACTATATCAAAATAATCAAAGCCCAAACTGTATCCGTTAATATTACGGGCTTCACCACTCCCAAAATAACTCAAAAAGTCAATAAATGTAGTGTTGGCAGCTAAGTTATTAAAACCAAACTTAGGCAGTTTTTTCATTAGATCTAGCTGATTGGCTCTTAATCGACTTTCTTGTTGGAGTACTGCGGGATCTAGTGATTTATCTACCGCGCGTAAATTTTTTAGTTTGTTGGACTGCATAGCTGCCATGCCCATGACCAATGCCGACATCAGGGCTACAAAAGTCACCAACTTAATTTGGGGTACGGGTCGTGAGATAGAAATGGTCATCACAGGTTTCCTCTAGTCAACATTTCAGATTTGTTTAGGTTTGATAGTTCAGGCCAAAAAATTGGTAGGTTAGAGAGTAAGTAGATTCAGGAGTGTTTCCATGGAAAGATCAAAAACGACTAAGAAAATAGTCTTGATGGCTGTGAGCCTTGCCACTGGTGGCATGATTCTCACTAGCTTGTTTACAGTATGGGATTTGGCTAAACCACTGCCGACGGGAAAAGCGTCTTTCCCCTCCTCTCAGGATGCCCAGATAGCAGCTAAAGAGAACGAATTTTTGGCTTTATTAAAGAAAGACCCCAAAAACCCCCAGGCGATCGAAGGCATGGAGCATGTGGTGGAATATTATGGCCATACTGGTAATAAGCAAAAAATTATTGCATCCCTAGAAAAACTTCTGGCAGCAGCTCCTGAAGCCAAAAGAACTAAGGAATATATCAAAGTTTTGGATACCATCAAAAAATCTCCAGATCCTAAGACAAAATAAAAATTTCCTTAAGAAAAAGCCCAGTGTTTTGACTAGTCAAAACACTGGGCTTTTTTTTGTACTTTTCTCTAATAACGCAATGCTACCTCCTCTTCTTCTTTCTGTGTTCGCGCTTTCTCCATTGCTGCATCTCTCATCGCCGCCCGCAGGTTGAAAGACTGCTCAAACTCGATCGCGGCGGCCACACCAAATTGCAATAGACCCAAAATCCAAAATACTTCCAGGGTAAATCCGGCTTGATAATCAGCAATCCGGTTGCCAGCATAGGCGTACCAAGCATCGGCAACATAGAAAAAGAACACCCCTTGAGCTGTAATTTGCCAGGGTCTGGCTAACCGACTACCCCAAGAATGAAACAGGATTGCTAGAGATAGACAAAAAAGGCAAACATCACACCAAACATAAAAAATATTCAGATTTTTGCCATAGGGCTTAATTGCCTGATCTACTGATTGCACCCAAGCTGGAACTTCGACAGCAGCGGCTTCTGGAGCTGGTTCTGCTTTTACTACCTCGCTTGTGGTAACGCTTGGTGGGATAGCGACTGGTTCCAAAATAATATTAGCCAGCCCGATTGTGTAGGCGGCAATTACGCCAATGATCAAGAACTGCCATGCGTTAGGCACAATTTTTCGCTGCCAAATCACCATCAGCATGGCGCTTAGTAGCAAAATATAAAACACCACAAAAAATGGATCTCCTAAGCAGCCTGTAGAGCTGAGATGCCAGATTAATTCCCAAGAAGAGAAAAAGACATTGCCGATCGAAAAAAACAGCAAAGCAATTCCCATAATCAGCCAGGGCTTTTTGTCATTTACCATGACTTTGCTCAGGCCATTACGCAGACAGAGAATGCCCGAAATAACTATCGGAGTTATTTGCAGTGCATAAGCTGTTAAAAATCGATACCATATTGGTCGATCGGCTCCACTCATCGGGCCACTAAAGATTGCATAGATAGCTATCGAGATAATTGACCAGGCAATCGAATATTTAATTACATTGCTTTGACTCCAGAATTTATTGGCTGGAGATTGGTTGAAAAAAGAACTTGCCATAGACAGAAAACTTCCAAAGATAAAGTTTCGATTGTCTATAGCGTTCCCCGTGCAGTGAATAGATGAACAAAAAATTAGATCCAGCAGTTTATTGATGAAGTCTTACACTTGTTAATATAGCTCTACTGCTGCTTTGGTCACAATTATGCTCATCACAATTAACTTGAAAATCTAACAGCAAAAAACACTGTATTAGACTTTTTTTATTACGTGATACTAGCTAATAGTCGATCAATTCCACTCTGTAACTCTGGTTCGATATAAGCTGAGATTTGTTCTCTCATATGCCGGAAAGCTCTTGCTACAGACTCGTCTACCATAGCAGCAACAGCAGTAGTTGATATTTGATAACAAGGTCGATCTTTTTTATCTAGTCCAAGTAAATACCAGGTGCCAGTGTTTTTTTGAGTCTCAACAATCAATGATGGTGATTCCCAGCGTTTGCCATCAAAGGTATAACGAAACCGATCAACTGAGCGCATTTTGAGCCGAGGTAGATTTACAAAACTGTTAATATACTCACTGATCACAATTGGCCTAGATTGCAACTTTGCTTCTAAGGCATTCTGAAGAGATTGCTGAAGCGCCAAGACTTCTCGATCGAACAACTCCGATACCTGAGTTTGTTGGTCTTTAATCAGTGACAGCATTTGAGGCTTAAGCTGATCGAGAATTTCTTGTAAACCAGTTTGAGCTGATTCTAAACTAGAATATTCCAAAATTCCTTGAGGCTGAAATTCGAGCTGAGATTGAAACCAGTGTAGAGGGTGATGATTGGGTAAACCAGCAGTGCCGTCTTCTTGTAGCCGATCGGTCACAATCCGCTGAGAAAGAGATGCTTGCGCTGCTTCTGCTGCGGCTAATATTGGAGCCAACATTTCTTGGACAGTTTGCTGGCAGGCTTGAGCCTGGGTTGTGATCAATCGATCGATGTTAGCGGCTAACGTCTCAGTGGAGCCGATCTTGGTGGTTGACAGCATAGTTCACGATCTCTTTTTCTTTCTTTAAGTCTAAGGCTCTGAGCCTGTAGGAAGAAGGTCGGTTTATTGTTTATTTACAAATGACAATGCGGGGTTCGGCTCCGCTCACCCCACGCAATGATTTGTGGAATGGGCGGGGTAAACCCCGCATTATTTAGTATTCTCAGAACTCACCCAGTTTTTCGACGGTGGCATACGGTAGGTGAGAACCTAGCGTCTGCCGCCTACTGGTTTTTTCGCCAGCTTGCGTAGACGAATCGATTCAGGGGTAACTTCCACCATTTCATCGGGGCCGATGTACTCTAAAGCGCGCTCTAGATTCATATCGATCGGAGTCTGTAGCTGCACCAATTCCTCTCCACCAGATGCCCGGTGGTTAGTTAGCTGCTTGCTTTTACAGATGTTTAGCTCCATGTCTTGACCCCGGTTGTTTTCACCGATGATCATGCCTTTATAGACCTTAGTGCCAGGGCCGATAAAGAAGGTGCCGCGATCTTCAGCGCCTTGCAGTGAGTAATAGGTAGCCACGCCTTCTTCAAAGGAAATCAACACCCCGTTCCGCCGCGCAGTAATTTCGCCGCAGGTTGGTCGGTATTCCAAGAAGCTGTGGTTCATAATGCCGTCGCCTCTAGTGGCACGCATAAACTCGCCTCTAAAGCCAATTAAGCCCCGCGCTGGCACCACAAATTCCAAGATCGATCGACCGTTAGAGGCCATCATGTTTTGCATTTCGGCTTTGCGCTGACCCAGGCGCTCTACGCAGCCGCCCACTGCTTCTTCGGGCACATCTAAGGCCAGCAGCTCATAAGGCTCACATTTTTGGCCGTTGATTTCGCGGTAAATTACCTGAGGCTGAGATACTTGGAATTCGTATCCTTCCCGGCGCATAGTTTCGATCAAAATGCCTAAGTGCAATTCACCCCGGCCAGATACAGCCAGTCGATCGGGTGAGTCGGTTTCTTCTACTCTTAAAGCTACGTTGGTGTCTAACTCTTTAAATAGTCGATCGCGCACCTGGCGAGATGTTACCAATTTGCCTTCTTGACCAGCAAAAGGCGAGTCGTTTACACAGAAGGTCATTTGCAAAGTGGGTTCATCCACTTTGATCATTGGCAATGCCGATGGCTCATCCGGGCAGGCGATCGTTTCACCGATGTTGGCATCAGCAAACCCGGCAACCGCAATAATATTACCGGCAGTAGCCGACTCGATATCAATCCGCTTTAATCCTTCAAAGCCCATCAGCTTACTGATTTTGCCTTTCAAAACTGAGCCGTCATCGCGGAGTAGTACGGCCTGCTGACCCATTTTAATGGTGCCATTATGCACTTTACCAATGATGATCCGCCCCAAATAGTCGGAGTAGTCGATCGTGGTGACTTGGAGCTGCAAAGGCTTGTCTGGGTTGCCTACTGGAGGTGGCACATGGCGCAGAATCGCATTAAACAGCGGCTCCATGGTGGTGCTCTCTTCTTCTAGTTTGTCCTTAGCAAAGCCCGAGATGCCAGAGGCAAAAAGCTGTGGAAAGTCGCACTGGTCGTCGTCGGCACCTAGTTCGATGAACAGGTCAAAAACTTTATCGATCGCGGCATTTGGTTCAGCGGAAGGCCGATCAATTTTATTTACTACTACGATCGGGCGCAGACCTTTAGCCAAGGCTTTGGTCAATACGAAGCGAGTCTGAGGCATGGGGCCTTCGTTGGCATCTACGATCAAAATACAGCCGTCTACCATGCCGAGTACCCGCTCTACTTCACCACCGAAGTCGGCGTGTCCAGGGGTATCAATGATGTTAATTAAAGTGTCTTTATATCGGACGGCAGTGTTTTTAGAGAGAATGGTAATGCCCCGCTCTCGCTCAATGTCGTTGGAGTCCATCACGCAGGTAGGCACATCTTCACCTTCGCGGAAGATGCCAGACTGTTTGAGCAGCGCATCGACAAGGGTCGTTTTACCGTGGTCTACGTGGGCGATAATGGCTACGTTGCGGATGGGAATCGTCATAAAAATAGAGAAAAAACTCAGTATGTGAAGTTTTGCTTGTGTGGCGCTGGCCAGCAAAGTTACAATGACGCACCGCAGAGAGCGTGCTCTAGCAGTACCGATAGCTTCGCTTGCGCCAGAGGCGATCGCCAAATTGTAAACAAGACTTCACAATTCTACCCCATGCGCTTCCATTCGGTGCAGATAGCAATTAAGCTTCTTACCAGAGAAAAATGCGCTGGGGAGAATTGGATGAGTATTTAAGATCTCTCAACGCTTGCTAAGAATTGCGCTTTTTGGGGGTTTTAACTGGTATTAAGGGGGCTACGCCTACTTCGGTCGCACCTAGCTTCTGTAATCGTTCTAAAGTTTCTTGCAGATCTTGATCTTTAGATTGCTCCCGATAAAGCTTGGCAGCTAGCCGAAAATCTTTGATCGCTCCAGCCTTATTTTTGAGCTTATTCTGGCGCACTACTGCCCGGTTGTAATAGGAGTCAGCATCTTGGGGCGTGAGCTTAATGGTAGAGGTGTAGTCGGCCTCTGCGCCTTTGGGATCATTGAGCTTTTCGTCTTTTAAGCTTGCTCGGTTAAAGTAGGCCAAAGCATAATCGGGCTTAAATTCGATCGCCCGGTTGTAGTCGGCTAAGGCACCGGTGATGTTGTTAATCTTTTCTGACGATTTCAGTAAAGCTCGATTGTAATAGGCCAAAGAATACTTGGGACTGACTCTGATTGCTTGGGTATAGTCGGCTAAAGCGCCTTTGGGGTCGTTGAGCTTTTCGTATTTTAAAATGCCCCGATTGTTGTACGCCAAGGCATATTGGGGGTTGACTTCCACGGCTTTGGTATAGTCGGCCAAGGCTCCTTTAAAATCGCTGAATTTATTTTTGCGCAGGTTTGCCCGGTTATAGTAGGCCAAAGAATATTTGGGAGAGTACAAAATTGCCTTGGTATAGTCGGCCAAAGCACCAGTTGGATCCTCTAGTCTGTTTTTTTTGAGGTTGGCACGACTGTTATAGGCTTCAGCATACTTAGGAGCTAGCTCGATCGCCTGATTTAGGTCAGCTTGTGCCCCCGGAGCATCCTCTAACCTCTCATCTTTCAAAATCCCCCGACTGTTATAGGCACGGGCATATTCCGGGTCAAAGATGATGGCCTTGTCTAAATCAGCTAAGGCCTCTTGGTATTTTCCTTTTTCAATTTTGTCCGTGGCAGAATTCACCAGTTTTTCGGCATCTGATACCACAGGTTTGGCAGTGGGCTTAGCCGGTTTGGCGGGCTTAGCAGCGATTATTTGGTTCGGCTGGAGCAAATTGCTGGCCGAAGCCATCTGGGAAGTAATTGCGATAGTGCTGCTGACAATGACTGCCAAAATTGCGGAATAGCCTTGCATAGGGTTTTAGAGGATTATCAGCCTCTGGTAGTGACTACTTAATTTTAGCTTAATGTCGGTCTATCGGCTATTTTCTGCCCGTGAAAATTTAGTGAAAGTAATTATAGATAGATTTGGCTAGATTTTCGCCCACCCCCGGAACTTTTTGTAGTGCGTTTAGGTCAGCAGCCCGAATGTAGTCGATCGAATGAAAGTGGGACATAAGCTGTTTTTGCTTGTGTGCGCCCAATCCAGGGATTTCGTCCAGGTAAGACCGGGTCATGCGTTTACTACGCTGCTGCCGATGGAAGCCCAAAGCAAAGCGATGAGATTCATCCCGTAGGCGGCGAACAAGCTGTACTCCGGGCTGTTCTGGCTCGGTTGGTAGAGCAATACTTTCACCGGGGAGAAAAATTTCTTCATGCTGCTTAGCTAAGCTGACCACACAGAGATGTTCCATCAGATCCATGTCGCTTAAGACTTTAACCACCGCAGATAATTGACCTTTACCACCATCAATAATAACTACATCTGGAAAATCGCTGTCATCCAGATGTAGACCGCCGTTATACTTGCGAAAACGCCGACCAATTACTTCAGCATGGCTAGCAAAGTCGTCGGAGCGACCAATGTGAATGTCGGGATTCTTGATTTTGTAGTGACGATAATATTGCTTAGCGGGCAAACCATCAATGAACACTACTTGAGAACCTACAGCATCAGATCCTTGGATATGAGAGATGTCGTAGCATTCTACCCGCCGGGGTAGTTCGGGTAGATCTAAGATTACGGCGAGGTCTTGAAGGCTGGCGGCTTCTCGCTCAGTTTGTTTGGTAATGCGGGCTAGCTCAAACTCGGCGTTGCGGGCGACCATCTCGATCGTCTCGGCTTTCACTTGGCGTTGAGGAGAGTCGATCGCTACTTTGCGTCCGCGTTTTTCGCTCAAATAAGCGGCTAGAATATCGCTGTCGGGCAAAGGATGTTGAACTAAAATTTCTGGCGGGATTTCCACTGGATCGGCATATTGGTAGTGTTCCTCTAATACCCGCTGTAGAATCATGCCCAGATCCACATTAGTATGATTTTCGGGTACGTCGGCAATAAAGCCTAATCTGCCGACCAATTTCCCAGCTCGAATCTGGAAGAGCTGGATGCTGGCGGTTTTGTCACTCGCCGCTAATGCTACGGCATCGCGGCTGACAGTATCATCGGGCAGCGAAACTTTCTGACCAGCGGTGAGGGAGCTAAGTCCGGTAATCCGATCGCGTAAGGCCGCTGCAATCTCGAATTCCAGATTCTCAGCGGCTTGCTCCATTTGTTTGGTGAGAGTGTTGATCAATTCACTGCCCCGCCCCTGAAACACCATGGCAATTTTTTCGATCGTCTTGTGGTATTCCTCTGGAGTGATTTTGTGTTGGCAGACCCCCGGACAGCGACCAATATCGTAGTTTAAACAAGGCCGATCTTTGTGCAGCGGCTGAGGTCGTTGACGCATGGGAAATATGCGCCGTACCAAATTCAACGTATCCCGCAGTAACCGAGAGTCAGTATAAGGCCCATAATATTTATCCCTTCCTTTGCCCAGCCGCCGATTCCTAGTGATAAAAATCCGGGGATAGTCCTGAGACCAAGTAATCACTACATAGGGATACTTCTTATCGTCTTTGAGTAAGACATTAAAATGAGGCTGATGGAGCTTGATCAGATTGGCCTCCAAAGCCAAGGCTTCTGCTTCGGTGTCGGTGACAATAAATTCAATTTCTACTACCTGTCGCACCATTAAGGCAATGCGCGGTGATAGATCTTGGGCTTCCCGAAAATAGGAACGGACTCTCGATCGCAGCTTTTTAGATTTACCAATATATAAAATGTGGTCGCGCTCATCGCGCATAAAGTAAACTCCCGGCTCCGGCGGAATTTCTTTGAGCCGAGCTTCAAGTTTTTCGGGTTGGCTAAGAAGGGTGCTGCTGCTCATAAGCTGGGTGCCAATGCTATTTCTTGAAACATTTTGGCACATCAGCCTGATTCTTGCTTAGCAGCTCGGCACCCGACCGATCAATCCTTTTTTTAAGCGCTCTGGACGAGCTGACCAAGGCATGGAGCCATCAGGATCCTGATGATACATCGCTGCACAAGTTAAAACATCGGCAGATAGGTCAGAGAGAGAATCGCTGTGGTTGAGATCACCAAAGAGATAGGTAGATTTATTGGGGGCAGCAAAGGCGATCGCACAAGGGCGACCGCAGGCTCCCATACACTTTACGCCTTCAATCTCAAACTCTTCAGCCAACGGCCACTCGCTAGCTTTCTCGGCCAATTCTGACAGCAGCAAATAGCCGCCGCTGTTACCTACTTGGCGACTGTCTTTCCAGACTCCGGCACAGGTTTCGCAGACAAAAATGGTGTGCTTATCTTTCATTATTTTCCTATCTGTACCACGCAGATTATGGGGGTATGCAAGACTCGCCTGTGGTACAAGCGAGCTGGTCGGCGGGCATTCTGACTTGAAGCGAGCTTCTTACAGTTGCGGGACAGTGCTGGATTTTCACCGAGCTTTCCCCCTTTCCTCTGATGGCTAAATCTCCACCAGAACCGACATGCGCCCTCAATGCTAGCATGTTTGGAAATGTTCTGAACTTCAAATGATTTTATTTACCGTGTCTGAATCTCCGTGAAAAAATGGAGTCAAAGCTTCGATCGATTAGCTCACACTAAAAAGCACCCCTATGAAATGATTTCAAAAGAGGTGCTAGAAAATAGATTTGAAATAAATTTAGTTTTCGATTTTCTCAGTCAAAGGCGGGCGATGACCATGCTCGAAAGCAAAGCGCACTAGCTGCGATCGATTTTCCAAGCTTAGCTTAGTCAAAATATTGCTTAAATGAGTCTGGACAGTGCGCGGGCTAATAAATAACCGCTGGCTAATCTGCTTGTTAGTCAAACCCTGAATCACTTCCCAAAATACCCGTGCCTCAGCCGGAGTTAAAGGCAACTCTTCGGTAGGCTCGGTCGGCAAAGGTGGCCGAGTAGCCACGGCCACAGCAGCAGGAGCTTCTACTGGCTCTTCTTTAGCTGCCGAATTATCTTCGGGAGCCTGCTGAATTAGGCGAATCATTTCGGAGTGAATCCGACGAGAGCGCTCTAACTGCGACTCAATTTTGGCCAACAGCTCCAACGGCTCAAAAGGCTTAGTAATATAATCATCGGCACCAATATAATGGCCCTGTACCCGGTCTTCCAAATCTTTCTTAGCAGTCAGAAAAATAAATGGCACCAACTGACCAGGACGAGTAGCGCGCAGTCTTTTACAGAACTCTACGCCATCCATCCCCGGCATCATAATGTCGGACACCACCAAATCTGGTGGATCTTGCGAGAACATTTTCAATCCTTGGATGCCAGAAGTCGCTACCTGCACTAAATATCCACGCTTTTCTAAATAGCGTGTCAAAACAGTCTGTAACGTCTTATCATCATCCACCAGTAAAATTTTTTTCATTTGGCCCCTGGTGCCACACAATTTAAGTGCGCTGAGTAAAATAGAGAACGGTTTCCCTCGAAAGGTGATCGAGGCATTTGACTATGCTTTCACGGATAGTGTTGCCAATTCAGGAAAGAAACTCAATGGAGTGTCGCATCAGAGCACCAGATAGTTCCGCGATCCACTCAATTTCACGATTTCAATCGCCAGAAAGTCCCCATTCATCCTACCTGATATAGATGATCTATTAGCAGTCAAACTCAGCGGAAACGCAAAAGTCTATGAACAATTTTAGGTGAATGGCGGATTTCCGATATCTATTTTGGGGATGAATGGCTACAATTAGAAAATATCTCGATCGAACTTCAGACAACTTATGTCCTACACTACTGCCTCTGCTCGCGCGGAAATGAGTGAGCTGCGCCGCTTGAAGAGTATCATTCCCCCCGAACTACAAAGTTGGGTGACGGTGGAAACCACCACCGAAGTCAATCCACCCTTAGTGCGGTGCGAAGAAATTGGGAAAGATCAAGTGGAAATTCAAATCGACTTGGTCAAATGGGAAAAACTGGCGATCGACCAGCGCAATCTGCTGTTTTGGCATGAAGTAGCGCGCGTCCAGCAAGACACCATTCCTCGTGACGGCTGGGAAATGGCCGCCTTAGCCATTGGCCTTGGCGGTGCTGTGGGTGAACTGTGGGTGCGGGATGGCCTGCTACTGGTTTTAGCCCTTTCGCTCTGTGGAATTTCTGGCTATCGCCTGTATGTGCGCAATAACAACGAGCGGTATGTGAAAGAATCGATCGATGCCGATGAAAAGGCGATCGCTCTGGCCACCAGGTTTGGCTATACTTTACCCAACGCTTACAAGAGCCTTGCCAGCGCTCTGAAATCTTTGATCGATGACACTTCCAAAAAGAGCCTCCGTCGCCGCTATGAGTCGCGGCTAGATGCCCTCCAGCGCAGTGCCAAAAAAGCTAAAAATGGCGTTGCAGGTAATCCGGGTAGTCGTAACAGCCTAGGTGGCCGCGAAGACCGGGAAAGCTGGAGCAGCTAGCAAAATCTACATATCAACATTTTAAGGTGGGCTGTTGCTGAGCGAAGTCGAAGCAATGTCCACCTTTTGAAATATCTTTACTATTCATCAATCTGCCAATTCTATGACCACTGAAACCACCAATCCAGAAAATCTCGAATCGGCTGTCGAGATTACCGCTGATGTAGAAAATTCTAGTGCCGAACCGGTAAAGCCCCCCGGCAGCTACGTTAAGCTTGCCATGCGCAACATGGTACGCAAACGGGGCAAATCGCTTCAGCATTTTTTCTTGAGTGCCGCAGGCTTGCTAGTGCTATTTATCGGCTTAGCCTACCTGACCCGCTAAATGCTAGAGCTTACTGTTCAAAATACTCTTGACCAGCCCATTCTTGGCCTGGATGAATCCATTTGGTCAGCGCACTTTCAGACCTGGATCACTCAGCCCGACTTATGCTTACCCCCTGCCACAGACTATGAAATCACCCTGCGGCTGACGGACGATGCCGAAATTCAGAGCCTCAATGCCCAATACCGCCAGATCGATCGGCCTACCGACGTATTGGCTTTTGCCGCCCTAGAAGACGAGATGACCTTGCCTCCAGAGATGGATGCTTTGCCTCTTTACTTGGGTGATATTATTATTTCTATAGAGACCGCTCAAAAGCAAGCCGCTGTGCAGGGGCATTCTCTGGCGATCGAATTGCTGTGGTTAGCCAGTCATGGGTTTTTACATTTACTGGGCTGGGATCACCCAGATGACCAGAGCTTGGCAGAAATGTTGGCTTGTCAAGACGTTTTATTGGGAACAATTAATGTGGTAATTGAGACACAGCCTTTGGGTGATACTAAGCTATAAGTATCACTGGCATGGTAGATACCAACAAATAATTCATATTTTTTACGGTGGGGAAAACAAGATATGGAGCCTAAACTGGACGAGTCTACAGTAATTACCTCTCCCTCTGTTCCTATGGCAACTAAAGCTTCTGGATTAGTTAGTAAGAAGTCTGCCCACAAGCGCGACATGGCTTTGCAGGTAGCCAACACTTTTTTTGCTAGCTTCCGCTACGCTTCGGCTGGAGTAAGCTACGCTTTCATGACTCAGCGAAACTTTAGAGTTCATTGTGCAGTAGGGACTTTGGCGGTTTGTCTAGGAGCCTGTCTCAGGTTGCCTCCAGTAGAGATGGCCATTATTTCGATCGTCTGTAGCCTAGTGCTTACTCTAGAACTACTTAATACCGCGATCGAGTCAGTGGTAGACCTAACTGTGGAAAAAACTTATCACGAGCTGGCTAAAGTTGCGAAAGATTGCGCCGCTGGTGCAGTGCTGATTTCAGCAATGGCTTCGTTGATGGTAGCGGCTTGGTTGATTTTGCCTCGCTTGTTTACGCTGCTGTTTTGGAGTGGCCTCAAGTAACTCTGGGTAACAGAATATTGTGTGAAAGGCTCCGATTTTGACTGTAAAATATCCTACAGTCAAAATCGGAGCCTTAGATCTATGTCAGTCAGCGTTAAAGTACCGGCCACCACTGCTAATTTAGGTGCAGGTTTCGACTGTATTGGGGCAGCATTGAGTCTGTACAATCAATTTACTTTTAGCTTGGCAGAAGGTCTTAAGATTAGTGCCCAAGGTGCCGAAGCCGATCGGGTAGACTTAGATGCTCAGAACTTGGCTTATCAAGCCTTTGTCAAGGTGTTCGATCGACTACAGCGACCGGTGCCAGGAATTAAACTAGAAATCGACCTAGAAGTGCCTTTAGCCAGAGGTTTAGGTAGCTCGGCCACCGCGATCGTCGGGGGCTTGTTGGGTGCCAATGGCATCGCGGGGTTTCCGTTGAGTCCGGCAGAAATTATGGAGATGGCGATCGCCATGGAAGGCCACCCCGATAACGTGGTGCCTGCTTTAATTGGCGGCTGTCGGTTAGCAGCAAGTCATGGCGAAAAATGGGAAGTTTGTGATGTTCCGTGGCATCCCAGTATTGTGCCAGTGGTGGCGATCCCCAACTTTGAGCTGTCTACAGCCGAGGCTCGACAGGTTTTACCAACCACTTATAGCCGTGCTGATGCGGTGTTTAATATTTCACACTTAGCTTTGTTAATGCGCGGCTTAGAGACTGGTAATGGTCAATGGGTAAGGGCAGGGTTAGTCGATCGCATCCATCAGCCCTACCGGCAAAAATTGATCGAAGGTTACGCCGAAGTAGAACAGGCAGCTTTGGCAGCGGGAGCTTACGGCATGGTGATTAGTGGTGCCGGACCAACTTTGTTGGCGTTGGTAGATGAGGGTCGATCGAATCAGGTGGTTGCGGCAATGTCAGCAGCTTGGCAAGCTCTAGGAATCGAACCGATTGTGCGGATTTTGCAGCTCGATATGACTGGTGCCCAAATATCTTAAAAGCAATAAAAAGAGCAATGTATAAATCTACTTTGCTCTTTTTGTGATTCTTAGTCATTCAAAATGTCTCAGCGGCTGATGTTACCAGACATTTACAATGCTAGGCGCCCGTATCACGAGTATTAGTTTGGATATATAGAATTATCAAAAAAATCGAGGGCACCAGAATAAATAGCAGGCTAGCTACAAAGCCAAGAGTATTAGTTTGCATACTTTTTTCTCAATTAAAAATTTACCGAATATTTAGAGCTAGCATACCGCAGAGCGACTATTGCAGCAAGCACCATTCACAAATTTTAGACCAACCTAAGCTGGCTTGGTATTGACCTTAACAGGGCCATTCACGATCGTTTGACAGGCTAACCGAAAGCTGGCGGGCTTGTTTTTTAGTTTCTTTTCCTCAAACTCAGTGCGCGGTGAAAGATTTTCGGCTCCTTCGAGGATGTCGATTTTGCACATGCCGCATTGGCCATAGCCGCCGCAGTTCATCATCTTGCCCTTGAATGTGTACATATCAATGCCATTTTGGACAGCCTTCTCGCGCAGGTTAGAACCCAGGGCGATGACAACTTCCTTGTTTTCTTTGGCAAAGGTGATAGTGCTCATATTTTTCCAGCTAACTTATATTAAGAATTATCAAGAGTTTTGGCTCGTTTGCCAAGGGGAGAGGCGATCGAATAAATCGATCGCTGCCCGCTACATTTTTCCCTGGATTTTCCACGAGACTAGAATTTGCCTACATACACTGCATTTCTTAGCGTAGAAAGAGAACGGTTGTAACCAATCACTGCTCTTAATCGATTACTCCTCGCTCTGGTCAACTCAGTTTCGGCACTAATTACATCAGTTTGGGTACCGACCCCAGCCGCAAAACGCAGCCGCGCCAATCGTAGACTTTCTTCAGCTTGTTTTAGTCCACCAGTAGAAGTAGCAATATTGAGTTGATCGGAATTCAGCGTGTTGTAAGCTTGCTCCACCTGCAATCTAATTTGGTCGCGGTTAGTAATGTACTGAGTATCGGCAACTGCTTGAGCTGACCGAGCTTGAGATACGGCAGAACTGGCCGCACCACCATCCAAAAAATCCCAGCGAACTTGGGCTCCAACGGTGTAATTATCCGAAAAGCCAACTGATTGTTGAAAATCTTTTCGGAGACCATAGCTAGCTACCAAATTGACTTGTGGCTGATCGCCAGCCGCAGCTACTTTTGCTTGTTCTTCTCCGATCTTGCGGCGGATCACCGACTGCTTTAATTCGGGTCTATTGCCCAGAGCTAATACAATACTGTTTTCCAGGCTAACATCCCAAATACCACGGGGGGTGACTTCTTCCGATGAAGTGTATTCCACATTTTCGGTCACGTTCAAAATTTGTGCTAACCGCTTGCGAGCATTTTGCTGCTGACTGATAATTCTGACCACATCTTGCTGGGCAGTAGCCTTTTGAACTTCGGCACGAATTACATCAAACTTGGTTCCCAAGCCCGCCTGCTCTTGCAGTTTGGCATCACGTAAACTGCGTTCAGAATTCTTGACGGCAGCTTCGTTAATTTTGAGCTGTTCATCGGCTTCTTGCAGATCGTAATATGCCGTAATTACATCAGACCTGATCCGACGTGCAGTGCGATCAACTTCTAGCTGATCAAAGCTTAGCTGTCCCTCGGCAGCTCTTACGCGGCTGCTATTACGACCGGCAGAGGAGATATTGTAAGTGGCTTGAATATTGGCAGTCAGAGGGGTACTGGAACCACTACTGAAAACGTTTTGGTTGTTGGCAATTACCGGAGTACCATTTTTGTCTAAGGCACCATTGGCTTGTACAGTAAGTGATTCGGCAGCCTGTGCCCCGCGAATGGCTGCGGTACTACTATCGGTTTGCAACCTAGCCGCTTCAATTTCACGGTTGTATTTTTCCGCCAAATCTAGGGCTTGGCGCAAAGTCAAGCTGCGATTACTCCGAATCCGCACATCGCTGGGCTTGGTTTGGCGCTGCAACAGGTTCTGGTTTTGATTTGGATTCTTGGTTGGCGCTGGGGTGTTACTTTGGGCGCTGGCCGGTGCCGCTGCTGAAGCAGTCAAGAGGAATATTGCACCAAGAGTTTTAGACGGTTTGAAAATATTCATTTGCGGGTAGTTCTTAGTTCTTTGATGTTAATTCACGATCAATTTGGGTACTTCAAGCTGTATATGAAAAATTCAGTTTGATGAAAACTTTGACACAGCGCTTAAATACTAGTTAGCATTTTTTAGACCCAATTGTCATCAGTTGAATGGGTTGTTATGCCCACGATCGCCAAGAAATCGGCAATATCGGTAACTGGCAAGGTTGGGACTCCTAGCTTTTGCTCCAGCTCGGCGAGAGTCATATCATCAAGGAATTTGGCCTCATCGTGTTTGAGCATTACTGCTGGGATCAATATTCCATCGCCTAGGGGCAAATTCTGGAGGTTTTTCACCAAATCTTGACCAGTGATCAGACCGGTCACGGTCATGGTTTGTCCCCAATAGTCGCTGGCGATCGGCACCAAATTAATTTGCAAGCCTGCAAACTGGTTCAGTCGATCAACAATTGGCTCGAAAGCCTGAGCAACGGCATTACCCACTACCCAAGTATAAGTTACGGCTTGAGCAGGTGGCTGACATTCAGAAATTTCAGCAGTGAAATCAGCAATAAAGCGCCGGATCGAACCTACGCCATTGCCTAATTGGGGATAGTCTTCATAGCTTTCACTGCTGGGCAGCTCCTGCTGGGCAATCAGATACCATTCATCGGCCAGCCACACAAAAGTGGAGCCATAGGCTTGGCGAAACTCTGCTTGCAGGGCTTCAATTTGCTTGATCACCTGTTGGGCATCATTCATACTCACCGCTACTAAAGGATCTTCACTAGGGGGGCGAAATTTTGTGAGTCCGACAGGTACTACGGCCACCGAAGCGACAGCGGGAATGTCGCCTTGATGAAATGATGCCAAGTCTCGAATAGTGCGCTCTAGTTCTGCGCCATCATTGATGCCGGGACAGAGGACGACTTGAGCATGAATCTGTAAGCGGTGGGCTTGAAACCAAGCCAAGTTTTCTAAGATTTTTCCGGCTCGATCGTTTTTTAACAACCGGCGGCGCACCTCGGGATTAGTGGCATGAACCGAAACGAACAGCGGAGATAGACGCAGTCGATCGATTCGATCCCACTCATGGCTGCTCAGGTTAGTCAGAGTCAGATAGCTGCCGTATAAGAAGCTCAGGCGATAGTCGTCATCCTTTAAGTACAACGAAGCCCGTTTACCAGGGGGCTGTTGGTCAATAAAGCAAAAAGGGCAGCCATTATTGCATTGAATTAGGCCATCGAACAGAGCAGAGGCAAATTCTAAGCCCAGATCTTCATCAAAATCTTTTTCGATTTCAATGCTGTGAGGGCGATTGCGATCGTCTAACACTTCTAGGGTGAGGAATTCTTCAGCACAGAAAAACCGATAGTCAATCAGGTCGCGCAAAGGCTGACCGTTGATGGCTACTAGTCGATCGCCTGCACTAAAGCCCACTTCCTCGGCGATCGAGCCAGGAACTACGCCACTAATTTCGGCTGGTTTGATCGCCGAGCTGCTCATGATGCCCCAAGGTTAGGTAGTTTGCCATTGCCAAATACTAACGCACTCAAGATAGCTAAGCCAAAAGCCAGCCGATACCAGACAAATACCCAAGTGCTTTGTCTTTGTAAGAATTTCATTAACCAGGCGATCGACAGATAGGAAAAAATAAAGGTGGCAACAATGCCCACCAGCATCGGCATGATCATGGCTTTATCTTTTAAGACATCCTTAGTCTGTACCAATGTCACCAAAGTCAAGGTTGGTAAACCCAGCAAAAAAGAAAAGCGGGCAGCGGTTTCGCGTTTTAGTCCCATAAATAATGAAGCCATAATCGTCGAACCAGAGCGAGAAGCGCCGGGTAACAAGGCGATCGCTTGGGCTGAACCGACAACAACACCATCCATGATGTTCAATTTGTGAAAATCGCGGTCTCTTTTGCCAACTTGCTCAGAAGCGCCCAATAGCAGTGCCATAACAATCGACATCACACCAATTAGCAATGGATTTTCAAGCTGAATGCCTTTCACTTTCATGATTAAGCCAATCAATAGAGCCGGACAAGTACCAATGGCAATGCCCACCAGAATCTTCCATTCTTCCCTGCGCCAGTCTTTAGCTTGCAATGCTTGCCAAGAACCTGTAACAACTTGCACAATATCTTTCCATAAGTACACAAATACGGCACCTACACTGCCAAGCTGAATTCCATCGATCGCGGCTTTGCTCCAGCCAGGATGGGGGACACATCCTTTGATTGCATCGGCACCACAAGTCACTTCTTCCCAGCCCAGCACGTCCCGGAAAATAATCAAGTGCGCAGTACTGCTAATCGGCAGAAACTCAGTGATACCTTGGACTAGGCCCAAGATAATCGCTTGTAAATATTCCATATCAACCTCACATTATCGCCATTTAGCATACATGAAAACCCGGACTATCTATGCTCCCTATCGGCGCTTAGCCTCCAGAGATTTTTGTGATATCTTTAAAGAATAATTAAAATTCAGTAAATAAAATTAACAAACCATTTTGTTAAATAACACTTTTAACCCCAACCCGGCAAAGGGCTGGTTGGCGGCAATAGGCGAAAGTCATTGGCAAGTATTTTGCGGTGCAGCCGCATTGGTATCAATCCCAGTATTTATCGAAGCTCCTTTAGTCCGACAGATGCCCGGTGTCTGTTTGGCGCTCACCATGCTGTGGGTGGCACTCAGCTATTTTTTGTATCAGCGCCCCCAAACTAAACTCTGGGGAGATTTGCTCTTTGGCTTTAGCTGGAGCTGGTTTGCTGGGGCTATTTACTGGGGATGGTGGCGATGGCTGCCAGCGGTGCATTTGCCGGTGGAGTCGATCGGGCTGCCGGTAGTGCTCTGGCTCTGTTGGCAGGGCAAAGGAAAAGTCGGTGGCCTTTTCTATTTAGGGTCATTATTGGGCACTGCTGCTACTGACCTATATATATATGCAGTCGATTTGGTACAGTATTGGCAGCAGGTGATGGTGGCCGAACCAGATTTGGTTGCGCCCTTACTCCAAGCGGCGATCAGCCAAGTTCAAACCCCCAGAGGCACAGCTTGGGCTGTACTATTGGTGAGTTTACTATTAAGCTTGGGCATAATCTGTTTAGGTCAGAAGAAAAATCACTGGTATGCTTTCAGCGGTGCGGTACTAACGACTATCTTTGTAGATAGCTTGTTTTTAGTCATTGCCACTTTTACACAATCCGGCACACAGTCTATGTAAACATATAGCTTTTTCTTGACAGCCTCTTACAAAAATAGTCCCCCTTCATCTATCAACTGCAAGTTATCTAGTTCCCCCTCGCCTCCTCTGTTGTGAACCAAGGACCCTCCGCCTACTTAGTGCTGCAAGCCGATTCTGGCACTCGCCGCTTTGCCCTCGTGGAAGGCAAGTGCTGGACGGTTGGTAGGGGTGAAGAAAGCAATATTGTGATCAAAGATCGCTGTATTTCGCGCAATCATGCCATGCTCCAAAGCACTGAAAGTGGTTACTATCTAATTGATATGGGTAGTAGCAATGGCACCTTTGTAAATGGACGTAGAGTAAGCGTACCGCTGATTATTCACGATGGCGACACCGTCACTTTTGGTCAGACTGAACTCAAGTTTTTCCGACCTCAAATCGAAGAGGTTTCCGTCAACAGCGGCGAGGAAATGACCCTAGACGGCACTGTTACTTCTATTTTACATGTGCGCAAGTTAATGTCGGTGATGGTGGTCGATATGCGCAACTATACGGTGCTGGCTAGACAGACCGATGAAAATTTGCTCTCAGAAGTGATGACTACCTGGTTCCGCAATGCTGGGCATATTATTCGCCGTTACGGTAGCTGGGTAGATAAGTATATTGGGGATGCGGTGATGGCACTGTGGTTCCACAACTCCGAGACTGTGACCAAGCAAGAAATGCTGGGTATTTTGCACGCTCTGAATGATATCGATCGCATGACCAAAGCTCTGAGCAAGCGCTATCCCTTGCCTTTTGAGCTGCGAGTAGGGGCAGGAATAAATACGGGCTATGGAATGGTGGGCAACGCTGGCAGCAGCAGTCAGCCAGACTATACGGCGTTGGGTGATACGGTGAATTCGGCTTTTCGGTTAGAAAGCATTACCAAAGAAATTGGTGCAGAAATTGCGATCGGCACCGAGACCTATCAATATGTGTTGCCGTTGATTGGTGACAACAAGGTGTTCAAACAGTGTTCAGTGCAGCTTAAAGGCTATGAACAGCCTGCTATTACTTATGCCACTAAGTTCAGCGCCCTCAATACCTTCTTGAGTTTGGCCGGAGATAAACCCCAGCCGAAGGTCAAGAAGACTGCACCGGTGACAGCCCAAATGAAGTCAATGGATCAGGGTGTGTCCAAAAGTTTTTAGAGCAGTTTCAAAGCTGCTGGCAAAATGCGATGCTCTTGAATTTGAATTCGGGCATGGAGAGTCTCAACGGTATCGTCTGGCAACACCGGCACCGCTGCCTGGATTAAAATTGGGCCGCTGTCTACCATCGGGCGTACCAGATGAACGGTGCAGCCACTGATTTTTACTTTGGCTGCCAGGGCTTGCTCGATCGCCTTAATTCCTGGAAAGCTGGGTAGTAAGCTGGGATGAATATTAATAATTCGATCGGGGAAAGAATCAATTAATACCGGTGTCACCACCCGCATCCAGCCAGCCATCACCACGCAGTTTACCTGGTACTCTTGCATGGTTTGGACAATTGCCGCATCCAAAGCACTGCGCTCTACTCTGCGATGATCATGAAAAACTGTAGGAATCTGATATTTGGCGGCATACTCTAAGGCTTTAATTTTGGGATTGTTGTAGATGAGCACCGCAATTTTCGCCTGTAGTTGACTATCAGCAATGGCTTCAGCCACTGCGGCAAAGTTACTACCACTCCCCGAAGCCATAAACCCCAATCGTAGGCCACTGGAGCGATCTGGGGCAATGGGTAAACTGGGGGCAACTAAACAATCCATGACTATCTCCAAACAGGTGCTCGGCATTATAGCAGTTCTGGCGATCTTGCCTAATCAAGATCAGTCACTGGCGGTCTTTTCCGAGAGAATCCAGTACCATGTATTGGCAAAGCATTACTCTGGCTGTATGTTGACTTCTCTCACCCCACTAAAATTTTTGCTCACTCTGGCGATTTGTTGGCAGCTCGCCATGGCTCCAGGGTTTGCCCTGATCCAATCAAAGTTTTATAGCTACCGCCAGCCCAGCTTCGATGGCACCGGCAAAGTCTATATGGGGCGCGAGATTGCTCAGGTGATGGGTTACACCGGCGCAGA
>JAYSRP010000406.1:0-8255 GCA_043721015.1 Synechococcales cyanobacterium
CTTTGTTTTTCAAGCTCGCTAATTGTTTTATCAATATTTTGTTCTGGGTTATTAATATCTTGATCTAGAAAATTTCCAAACTGGTAAGAACCGTTCTGATATCCAATGTCTTTAATTGCACTATTAACTTTTACACGAAGTTTTTCTTTTAATTTATCAGAAGACTCTTTTTTAAGATTTTCAAAGTATTCCGAGCCTATTTTTTCAATGCTCTCATCTATAATTTTTGCAATGTTATAATCTTCAGGATTGTCTTTTTCTATATTTGGATCTGCAAAACTTGAAATATACTTGCATATCCCATTGATTTCCTCAGATGATAATCCCTTGCAAGGATCAGTAATATCTTCTACTAAATGTTGAAGTAATAGTTGATTTTCATGTTCTACCAAACCAAGCTCTCTTTTTTCTTCAGGGAGAGTATTTGAGTATAGATGCAATGCTCTAAGTTTTTCAGCTCTGGTTAAAATTTTCGGAAATTTTATCTCTACCTGCTGTTTACTATTTCTCTGCCGATATTTATCGATACCTCTTAGAATATTTACTAATTTATTTAAAGTTATTCCAGGAACAACAGAAGAACTTTGGGACAGTGCTTCTTGATAAGTAGATTGAATGACTCTTCTGACAAACATCCGATTGTCAGACATTCCCCATTGCTCAGCAACTCGGCTTTCATTATACTTTTCTGAATCTTTATCAACTAATGTTAGCAGGTATTTATATAGATTTTTATCTCTATCTTGATCGCTTTTGGTTCTATTCTCTTTTTTTTGTTTATTTTCAGCTTCATCAATGATCTGCACTGATAAGGGTAAATCGTTAGCCATATATACCTGTGTATTAGATAATAATTCTTGCTTAGATAAAGTAGTATTGTATACTCAGAATGAACAAAATATCATATTTGAATTTACTAATAGACGTTGATGAGTGAAAATCCTACAGCCATTACATAAGTTAATTTCAATGAAAAAATCTAGCAAACCAGCTTACTCTTTTTTTCGTACTGTCAGTATGGATTGCCAATGCTGTCATATCTACCTCTCCATAAGCTTTTTTCCACGAAGCTTACCTATGTTCTTACGCCGGAAAGGGATTATTATAGACATCAATTGTTAAGCTATGATAAGTTTAGTACATTTTGTACAGAAAAAATCCAAGCTGCATGTACATTATCTCTAAGTATCACAAACAGATAATACAGTGCAGAAGCCAACAATTTAAAGTTTTTTGTATTCCAGGATACGATTTGAAGTCCATCTGTTAGGATGATAAGGTTTAGTTCTTATCTTTGACAACCAGCCTTTTCTGAAAAGATGACTTTCCTTGAGTAACCTATGGCTATAAACAAAGTCTTTTAACCATTTGCCTCCTAGACTTTGAAGGCATGAACAGTAGAATCCCAGGAGATTTTTCCTGCTATCTAATTGTCGTTTCCCTTGTGATAATCCATGACGATTTCCGTGAGCAGACAAATATAGCGGTTCTGTCTTGGATCAAGCGATTCTAGACCGCTCTAGGACTTACTTCTGCTCCCATCACCCCGGAACCGCTATATTTCAGATCAAGGATTATGAACTTTTACACTCCATTAAAATTTTAAGAGCCGCAGAGACAAATAAACAAAATGAACAGCAACAATATCTTTATTTTGTTCATTTTGAGCTAAGATAGGCGGATATTGTCCCTTGTGTCTGTTCACATGGTGGATGTGAGGCTGAATAGAACGGTTCTTTATCAACCGTAATTCACTCCTATCCTCCCCTTTGAAATGGGTGTGTTCGACTGATAAACATGGGCACAATAAGACTATCTTCGCTCAATGCTCAGTTTCAAAAGGCTGACTAAGAGTTGGAGAACCAATACATGACCTAGATTGGTATATCTTTATGGCTAAACCCAATGAACACAATCCAGTAAACCCAAAGTATGTACATATGCTGGAATCGAGGGATAAAGTATATTCATTCTTGCAACAGCAAGGCATAATAAATGCGGGGGTTGGCGTAGGCCGTAACAAGGAAACCCAAGATTTTTGTTTGATAATACATCTGGAAAATAGTTTGCCTCCTGAGATCAGAGAAAAAGTCCAAGTGTACTGGCCGGGAACAGAGTTTGAGGTAGTCGGCCATGCAACAGCTTACTAACAGTTATCACTTCGTCATTTTTGTATACGGTGATCCTTATGCTGTGATAAGATTCATCAAGGTATGGTAGAGGTAAAGACTATGTATTTGGCAGAGGCAATAGAAAAAAGTAAAGAAGCAGCCCAACTCCTTTCTTATATTCCGACTTCCTTTCGGAAAAAGCTGGCGACCTTGCCAGGAGTCGGAATAAGACTTAATCCTGATAAAGAATACCAACTGGTCTTTCAATTGGATACTGAGATTGATCTGCCTCTTGTTGAAGAACTTTATCAAAAACTGGATATTAAAGAATTGCCACATTTCGAAATTACTGGACGAGCCTTTTCTTTGCCGAGTAATGTAGAGACGAGAAATACTAGTTTTAACCATTGCCGTCCATTGCAAATGGGAGCGTATATTTCCCCTTTGAATTTTTCTGGAGGTACTCTAGGTTGCTTCGTCGAAAAAATAGCTGACCCTGATAAATTGTTCATATTAAGCTGCGCACATGTAATTGCTCCACTTGAGGAAAGCTGTTTTGGTGATTTAATTGTTCAACCTGGTGAATCTAGTGTTGCTGATGATGGAGTTGCATTACTAGATGATTTCGCCTGGTTATCACAGGCTGATAATAACGTAGCCAGCTTACTTGATGCTGCAATTGCTAAAGTATTTTGTCAGGACACGCTTAATATCGAAAGTGGTTTTCATAATTCCATTAAACTCAAAGGAAGCTATTCAGAGCAATATCTCCCAGAATTATTAAACAAAAAAGTTTTTAAAATTGGAAGCACTACTGGTCTAACATCCGGTTGGATTACACGATCGGGTATGAATAGAAGCATTTCTTATGGAGAAAACATAGTACGTGGTTATAGTAATTTGATTTCCATTGACAACAAAAATCCGAATAATACCGATGGGAACAGTCCGACTACATCATTTAGTGCTCCTGGCGACAGTGGTTCCTTGATATACGATGAAACTGGATATGCAGTGGGCTTGTTAATTGGTGGTACCGCATCAGGTCTCACCTACGCTTTGCCGATTGAACCAATCTTTGAGCGATTAGAAATTCAATTAGTTTTGAATTAGGGGTAGCAACACAAAATGGGACACTTCAGCTCAGGTTATGCAAGACCACCGGGATTCTGATCCGCTTACCCCTCGTCAAATGCTCTTGCCGAAAATGATATACTTAACTTAGCTGTTTGTCATCAAATAAAATGGATAATAAAGAAATCACTGATTTCCACACTCAAGTTAAGGCTGCCCAAGAAGCGATTCTATACTTTGAAAAGCTACCGGAAGACACAATTGTAGCATTTGCTGGCGGATCGGCTTTAGCAAAAAGTGACGCTGAGAGAACCCTAACACAGCCTCTTGTTAAAGAGCGAGTTTGTGGAGCACTGCAATCATTTTCTAATGATCTAGACAAAATTACTGAAATGGTTACAGATTCTTTATTGGGAATGGTCGCTGTTGGCACACTTGCAGTTACACAGAATCCTTTTCTCTACGCATGGGTTGGCTTACTGATTTATCGAGCAACGGTTAAAGGTTTTTGCATAGAATTCCAGAAAAGTAGTGATACCAGTAAAAAATAGGGGAATATACCTAGCTGCAAAAAGAAATTAAAGCGATCGATCATATTCAGCCATAATCTCCGGCAGATAATCACACCAATCCACCCCAATCACTGGTATTAGCTGACTGCGCACAGCACCCAACGCCACCTCTAAATCTTGGCCACCACAGAGAATTCGCAACAAACCCGCCGATTGCCGCCATTCTCGCGCTTCGATTTGGTGTAATTGATACATCCCCAAAGCCGCATAGACCACCGCAGATGGATCTTGTGCTCCATAGTGAGCCTCTGCCAAATAGGCCATATTCATCCCTTGCAAATATAAATCCCCGATCGACTGTGCCGTTTTAATCCCCTGAGTCAAATACTCCACCGCCTTTGGCCATTGCTGCATCGCCAAATAAGCCCGCCCCAAACTGTGAGCACACAGCGCCAAACTCTGTAAATCTGCCAAAGATTTAGCCAGTGCCATCCCCCGCTCCAAATAGCCAATATTTTGCTCGTAGACTTCCGACTCTATCTCATCCCGACTTTGAGCAGCCAACACCTCCCCAAAACCATAGTTAGTCAACGCATTGGCTTCTCCTTGCCGATCGCCGTTTTGCCTTGCCAACACTAGCGCCCGCTGACTATAGCCGATCGACTTTTCATAGTCCTGCTGTTGTAAATAAATGCGGCTGAGATGATTTAAGTTAGCAATTTCACAGGGACGATCGGCAGCAGCATTGGCAATTTCCAGAGCTTCGGTATATAGCTCGATCGCCCGCTGGGTATTCCCCAAAACCCCTTGAGAATAGCCCAAAACCGTGATAATCCGACCTTTTTCTTGAGTACCAGTCACCTGCTTCAATGGCTGATCAAAATAGGTCAAAGTCTTATGGAAACTCTCGCCATTGAGAGTGGCAAAGATCCCACCGTATAACGGAAAGTCCGATCGCTGGGTAGCAGCCCGCAGAATTTGCAGCGTAATTTGAAAACAGGCTTGGCTCAGAGTCGGATAGTTATTCACCTTATTAGCCAAATCACACCACAAACTAGCAAAGGTCAACAAAGTACTAAAAGACATCCGTTTGCCCCAGCTTAAATCATAGGGCTGTTGGTCGAACCAGCGCACTAAGCCTATTTGGATTCCCTGAAGGACGATCGCTAACTCTACCCAGGTTTCGGTATGAGGATTGACCGCAAAAGCATCAGGAATCGGTTCTTGGCGGGCGATCGCATTCAATAACAACGAAATTACCGGACTGTTCGATCGATCTGCCCAGGTCATCCAAGGGCCTTGACTAGACGCTTCGACAAAGCCGGTTTGTTGACCAGAGCTGTATAGCCAACTCAACAAATGAGGCTCTAGGTTAATCAGTACCGCTAAGCCTTTTTTGAGACCGGTTGCAATATCAGCAAGCTGTTCAGGGTTGGAGACACTTTCGGGCTGCTGACGTTGCAGATCTTTGATTACTTGCTGTAACTGCTCAGCATTTAGTGGCTGGGGTTGATTGCGATCAATCGCCTGAAACAATACTCCCAATCGATCGGCTGGAGCCGTCTGCATTAGGTTGCTGACTAACTGATTCACTGTTTCACTAGCCTGCCGTTCTTGCTGCCACTCGACCAAAACCTTGCCAATCATTTCTAACGATCGAACTTTATGACCCAATTTGGCTTGTTTTACTTCGCTGGTTTCACTGGCAATTTGTGCTTGAGTAGCGGTGATTTGCTCTTGTAGGCAGCCTTCCACTACTTCACTACTTCCGGGCAACACCCGTTCCGAGAGAATTCGCTGAATATATCCCTTAGAAACAATTACTTTACCGCTCAAAATACTGGTTAAGAGTTCATCGATGATGGTTGTATATCGATCGCGTAGAGAAGCTGGTTCAGTCATATGAACTCCGTAGAAGACTTTTAAGATCAATGGGTCAACAGTTGCAATTTAGCTCACTTTCGGAATTCCTCGGGTGCTAAGCACATCGCTGATGGATGCCGCATAGCTAGGAATACCAAAAGTGCGCGGATTGACGATCGGATCGTGTTTAAAGTGGCGATTTTGCAAACAGAAATAGTCCCAGGGAGCCATCTTGATTTTAAAGAGCTTAATAATTATATTGATCATGCCGATCGAAATAGGCACTTGAAAAATCACCGGCTTGCCTAAATATCCACAAATTTCTTGGATGCCTTTATCGACATAGACTAGTTCATTTCCCATCACCACCTTGCGATCGTACTTGGCAGATTCTTCTGGATGATCAATTAAATAGCGCACCACCTCAGCAATATCTTTGCCATGAATAAAGTGAAAGCTACCATCGGCCTTAATCCAACGCATTAACCCAGCATACTTGGTCACTAAAGGTAAATCTGCTGATAAAAAGGAATAGGGCTTGTTCTCGTCGCCACCTAGTACCAATGTGGGAAAGACCGTGGTGATGCGATCGGCCACTGCCGATTCATGAAGCGACGAGAAGCAGCGATGCTTAGACTGAATATATTCGGTGCCGATACTGCCCGCTTCTGGCAACAGCTCATTTTTGCTATTCAGAATGCTTTCGGTGGCAAAATAAATTACCTGCTTGCAAACCTGTGGATCTAGCAAATCCAGCAGCTCATGGGTTTTGGTATAGTTTACTGCCAAGGCACTAGGGCCGCCCCAACCCGCCGCTGTCAGCACCGGCACATCAATAGTTTTGAGCAAATCGGCCAGTTCACCAATTTCGTTCATGTCACCTTTTACCACGTTGACCCCTGGCCGCACGCTGGTATCCACCTTCAGCTTGGCTGGATCACGGACGAGTAAAAATAGCTCATGGTCGGTGTTGTTGATTAGGGTTTCACTCACATAGTGCCCCACACAACCGCTCGCCCCAGTGACAAAAATCCGCATAACTTCCCAAATCAACAGCTCCCACATTGTACGATCTGCCAGGAGCTTAAGCAAAATCCACATTTTGGTGGTGATGGTTATATCAATTTTCTTGACCCCAAAGTTAATTTTTTAACCAACCAAAAATATCTCCAATAGTTAATGATAGACCAACAGAAAATTCTGGCATGGGCAATTGGCTATCATCGCCATCTAGTATGGCAAACTGGCTATTTGCTTCACCAATAAAAATAGATTCATCTTCAGGATTGATCAGCCAACCCATCTGTGATCCATAATCCAGGCAATGTCTGATGTTTTTTAAGACCTTAGTAGCACTTTGACCAGGAGAGAGAATCTCAATTGTCCAGTCTGGATAAATGTCAAAAGTATTAGCGACTCTACCATTGGGTAAGCGAGGCACCCGATTGTTTTGAAATACGGCCACATCTGGTACTATTGATCGCCCTCCGAAAGTACAGCGTAGTTCAGGAAAAGCCTGAGCAATGCCTGCCTTACCAAGAATAGCAGTAATAACTAGTAGCAATTCTCGTTGAAGTAGGCTGTGTTGTCCTTGTGGCATGGGCTTTTGAATAATTTGACCACCAATATATTCACTGGCAGGCTTGGTTTCTGGCAGTTGCAGAAATTCGTGGAGGGTAATCTCTTTGACTTTAGTTTGAATCATTTCATCAACATACTCATAGCCATCTAACTCCATCAATTATAAATACGACCACGCCATTCTTTGGGTGAATTTTGGGATGAAAGCCAAATTCGATACCAGGCCGCAGGATCAGCCAAGGGCGAAAACCAAAAAGTCCAAGACATCTTGGTATCTGGCGCTGCTTCATAGGTGGGCAAAATAGCCAACAGTAACGCCCAGCGAATTGCTAATAATCCACCATTTAATCCTAACAATGCTTGAATCGGCAGAGATCGATCGCCTAACCCCCAAGCAATTCCCGCCAAAAGCATCACCAGCAACGGTAAACCCTGAGTTGCTCCCAACAACCATAAATCTCCCCAGATCTGCCCTGGAGTGCTGGCATCTTTTAAATCTAGCGATCGACCCCATTCTCGCCAAGTCTCGGCCATCCCGATATACATTCGCACCTTAATCACCTTGGAGCCATCCCAAAAACCAACCTTATAGCCCGCTGCTGCAATCTGTCGCGCCAAAGTCACATCGTCACAAAATGACCCCGCCGCATTGGTGTAGCCATCTATTTTTTCTAAGACCGATCGACGACACAAAAAACACTGCCCGTTGGCCATCACCCGACTAGGCGAACTATTTCGTTCACCCGCCGCCCCAAATCGATAGATCAAAGTCATCAACAAAGCAGGCTGCAACCACCATTCCCCCGCCTGCGCCAAAATAAACTTTGGCGACAAAGACACCAAATCATACCCAGCTTCCTCAGCCTCAGTCGCCAACCCCGCAATCAACCCAGCCTGAGGCTGAGTATCGGCATCAATCCCCAAAATCCAGCGCCCCGAGCCAGCCAAAAAGCCATTGTGCAAAGCCCAAGGTCTACCCACCCAGCCTTGGGGCAACGGTGGATCGGTGATGTGGCGTAATCGCGGATCGGTAAGGCTATATCGATCGACCAACTCCAAAGTGCCATCTTGAGAGCGACTATCCACCACGATCGCTTCTTTTAGCTCATAGCTT
>JAYSRP010000407.1:0-8200 GCA_043721015.1 Synechococcales cyanobacterium
CTGGGAGATGTCATGAGTGAGGAAAGAGTGTTCACATTATTCTACGACTCAAAGCATTAATCTGCTTGAACAGTGTTTAAATCGATGCGTTTACCCTGCGTTTGAAGGCGCTCTCAGAGATTGGAGTCCTGCGAAAAAAAATTATGTTCCAGGATCGCAGGATTCTGATTCTATTTTCGATCATCTGGATCATCTTGCTAAGGCATACCCAATGTCAGCAAGTGAGAAAACGCATGTGCACAATCTATTTATAGAGAAACTGTACAGGGACTTTTTTCAGCTTTTGATAACTCATGCTAAAGTGCTTTTTCATTTAGTGGTGGATAAAAATCAATCTTTAATGGATCTAGTTTTGGGAATGAATTTATCGCTGATTTTGCGCAGTTTTTTGGCATTATTCAATAGTAAATCGAGAAAAACTCCTGCGTTTGCTTCTTTCCTAAAGCTGCTTTACCCACTATTTCATATCGTGCTTATTCAAGTTGCACTTCATCGTTCATATCGTGCTAATTACAAAAAGCGGGATTTTCGCAGTTCCTTAGTTCTTGAGGTAGGGGGTGGAGTTATAGGCCAGGGAGAAAATCTTTTTTTGACTGCCAACCTAGATAATGATGCACAGGTAATACAATTTTTTTCTTGCTCGCCGCTTGTTATTTTTTCTTTTGCAGGATTAGAGCAAAAAGGAAGATCTTGTGATCGAGCCGGTGATTTTGGATCTAATCTTATAGAGCTTTCAGTTGAAGGAGAAGTAATTCTCGATAAACACTTAGAGTTAATCATTGGATTAGTTTCACCGATTAAGTTGTATGCTTTGTTTGATGAGGGAAATTATCGTCATATTATTTGCTCTGCAAATCCAAGCACTGTATTGGCCACATTTTTATTGATTAAAACCTTTGATGTACCGGCTAGCCTCTATATAAACAAACAATGGCTAAGTTTGTCGATTTATGTGTCAAATTCACAATCAAAAATATTGACTAAAGTAAATAAATATCTCACGTATTTTTATGCTACATGTGACAAGCTATATTTTGATTCTGTGGAAGACCGCAGCCAATTTTTGATGGCACATTCAATCAATCTTGCCAAAACTACGGTAATTAGTCATTCCTGACAACTGGAGTTTATTGCAGTTCTTCGCATAGTATATGTCTAAGGTGGGCATTCAAAGGCAATGAAGTTACTTAATGGAACTAATATAACTTCAGTCGCATTTGTAAATGTTAGTGTACGGTAACTTCTCAATGACTGCTGGTAGGGATGGGGGTTGCTAAAATACGAAAAATTTGTTTTAACGGAGTTGTTGAGTATTGTAGAAATATCGTCAATAACTGTTTCAACGACTGCACGTTTTTGTAACAATAAGCGATCGCCAAAAGGCATCAAACTTTGTTTCATATTGCGTTTGAGCTTAGTAACGACTTGTACACTAACTCTTTCCATCAAGTCCTTGAACATTTTTTGAGAGGATATAACCTTTATCTGCAAACACTTTGCCAAAAAGATGTTGTAGTAGCTCAGGGACAGGTTTACGATCATCCACGTTACCAGGAGTAACTTGGAAGTTAAGCAACTTACCTTTGTCATTGATAACAAGATGTAATTTTAAGCCAAAAAACCAATCCACCGAGGTTTTAGCACGAGCAGCTACGTCTTTAAAAACTTTGTGATGACTAATGTAGCAATTATAAAAAACCTTTAGCCTAGTAAAATTTATGAGGCTGATACCAGTACAAGCACCAAAACAAGAGCGAAGATAGGCGCACAAAGGTATCAAAGTATCAGGTATCCATTCAATGAAATGGTTGTAACTCACAGCTTTTGGAAAATATCTCTGCCATTGGGTTTTAACTTTTTCTAAGTAATAGGTTTTAAAATTCCGGTAGCAGGATTGATGAAAGCCAATCAAAATGGTCATTATTTCACTCAAACATAGACTGCGCTTACGATTACGTACTTGTAAATCATGGTTGAGTAGCTGGCGCTTCCACTGGGGTTCAAAAACTTGGCAGAAATCATCGACGGAGCAAAAGAGTTCTTCTAAACTGAACATAAGGCAATCCAGGTTGAATTGGCTGGTTAGTATCTCCAAGTTACCTGTTTTGCCCCTTTTTTGCTTCCAACCTTATCCGGAACTGACGTTAGGTTACATTATGCAATCTAAACCTTATCTAAAAATGTTATTTGTTGGCACTATGTTATCAAGCTTCTCTTTGCTTAAGGCATGTACTTCTCCTGTAAACAGTTCTGCTGGAGCTAATACGCCAGAACAAGTTGTTGGCGAATATTTTCTAGCCCTAGAGCGTAAAGACAGTAAGACAATTTTGCAACTCACCCCACCTGAAGCTAAAGTTCAAGAGGCAGTCAGCAAAAGAATCTCTCAATATGGTGGATTCAAAATTCAGGATCGAAAAATCTCTTTTTCTGGCCCCAAGCCAGTATTTCTATATGTTAAGCTGCAAGGTGTTTACATGGATGCTGCCAATACACGCAAAGATTTCGTAGATAATCTCAACATTCAATATGCAATGACATCTGCTAATAAAGGGCGGTGGTATCTATCGCTGGATAAAGATTCCAGTGAAAATAAGTGATTACTTTTCTTAGAGAATTGCACCCCGTAGTCTACAGTGGATTTAGAGACTGTGAAGCTTCTGGAACTCTCTTAACTAGCAGTGAATCAAGAATGTTAGGTGTTTCGTCAGTAGCCATACAACTAATCGATCGCCTAAAATTTTAGATCAATCAGTTAATCCCCAAAACGATGAAAGCATTGCAGTTTGTCGCCTCCATAGCGATTGCTTCGGTTTCGCTTATTCCTTTTACTGGCCTACAAGCCAACGCCCAACCCACTATTCAGGTCACGCCACCCACCGCAGACCAACAAATTGGCCTATTGTTCGATGCCAAAAATCGCCCCGATCCCGGAGAACCAGCCAATCTTGCCTATCTAGTCGAAAAAAAATACACCGGTCAATGTGGCGGCAACTCCGAACCCGAAGCAGTCGCCAAGTTTTACTCCAAAACACGTAAACCAGCACCCGGCCTGCGGGTGATCGTGCGTAACATCACCTTTGGCTTTGCTGGCGACACCCGCCCCAACACCGATCGAGAATATTACAACGGCGATATTTCTGAAGGCTTCTTGATTAAATACGGCGACCATCACAGTAGCCGCTACCTAGCCGTGCAACCGGGCAACAATGACTTTGATTACGTGATTAAATCTGGCCAAAACATTTTAGAAGGTGGTAAGTTTTCGATAAAGTTTGATCGCAAAATCACCACCGAATATCGTCATAGCGCCCCAGTTGTCGAGTCTTACTGTGCCTACTACCACCGAGGACACTGCATTTACCAAACCCGCACTGTCTTTAATTGTAATTAGTCTTTAATTGTAATTAACTAGAAGCACTGGTATAAAACCGCAGCGCAAACCGCCACCAGCGATTAGCTACAAACATTAGCAACATCGCCAAGCCGATCGAACTACCCATACTCCACCAACTCACCCGCCCCAGAAATACTTCGGCGGGTACTGTGGTGATGAAACTCACCGGCACCACAAAAGTAAAAAAGAATCGATAGACCGGCGGATAAGCCACTAACGGATAGCGACCGGCTTCTAGTAAACCGCGTAATACTTCGGTCACATTATAGATTTTTACGAACCAAATGCTCGTGGCTCCCAACATAAACCACAGACTATACAGAATCAAAAAAGCCGAAATTAGTGGCACAATGCCCAACAAATAATTAATTGGAGCCACTCCCATCTTCACACCTCCATAAACAATCAAACCTAACCCTAGTAACACATCTGGCAAACCCCAAGGTGAAATTGATCGAGTAGAGAGCCAAAACTGACTACTGATAGGCTTCAACAATACAAAATCCAAAGTGCCCTTTTGAATGTGATCTACAATTTTGCTCAAGTTTGGACTCAAAAAAGCCGCCGACATTCCCTGGAAAAAAGTAAACACTCCCACCACCACCAAAGCTGCTTCCCAAGACCAGCCTGGAAACTGATAACCTTTGCGGTAAAACAAATACAGACCAAACAAACTGCCTGCAAAGTTACCAATGCTGGTAATAGTTTCTAGGGCAAAATTCAGCCGATACTCCATCTCAGCAGCGATCGCTGCTGTCCAAAAACGCCGTACTAACAATAGATACTTAGTGGACATAAAACCTCTCTAACCTATCTAAAACTACTGCTTCCAAGCATGAGGAGCAATGATTTTAGCACTGCTGTCATCCAAATAAAAAATTGATACGGGCAACCCACTTTCTTCGCAACGCAAAGGTTCGACTATGCGAGTAAACGGATTCCACACCGCTGTCACCACTCGTCGCTGCTTTTTACGGACTAATTCACAGCTAATATGAACGGTGGGTAGCTGAATCGCTAAAATACTGTGGAGAGAGGCTGTTACCTTTAAGGCATATCTGCTTTGTAGATCGGCTAATTTAGTTTGTAGCTCTCGATCGGTTGCTGCAATGCGAGCTGACTCCTTCGCTTCTTCCTCACCCGTTAATCGGCGCGAAACAATGCGACGGCTAATTTCGGAGCCAATAGTTTGATAGTAACTTTTGAGCCGCTCCTCGTCACGGTTTTTAGCTCTGTTTAATTTGGCCTGCCAATTTTGCAGATCCGCATCAATCAAATCAGCAGCAGTGCGCTCGATTAACTCCACCAGCAGCGGAGTAAGCTCTGGAGAGATCGGATTCATTTCTGTCACTACCGATCGATCGTCTTCCCACAACAAAGCATCGCCGATTTCTACTGGAGCCACCATCGTTAGCTCATTTACCAAAAATGACACCATCCCTATTTTCTTTTCATCAGCTTCGGCGCTATAGGCCACATGGCACCAAAGATACCGGGTGGGATAGGGCTTGGCATCTAGATAATTAATCAAACCATTTTGAGGAGTCAGGGTCTGAAGCAACTGTTTCTCGAATCCGGTAGTTTTCAAATATCCCTGATAGGCAATCTCGATCGCACTAAAGCCCCCTCCCTGGTTTAGCAAATGGCTAAATCGCTCTAATAGTTCTGAGCTGTAGGTAACAAAAACGCTGTCGCTTGCATCAGCCAAAGTAGTCAAAGTCACTTCTTCCGGTAGGTCTAGCTGTTTAGCAATGTCTTTAGTCAATAATACTGTTAGCTCTCGATCGCCACTAGGTTCGGCCATGCCATCGTACAGAGTAACTAGTTTTGCCAGAGTGTTTAAAATTGGATCAGTCATTATTAAAGTTGTAATAGTAGTATTGTTTAGGCTTCAAAGTCTTCGCCAAAAATCTGTTCATCCAAGACTTGAATCTCGCGGTAGCGGTCTTTAGCTTGCAGCAAATTGTCAGCTAACTGATTGAAAGCCTGATCAAGTTCTGGTTTTACTTGATGCTGTAGCCAAATATCCATCACCACTTCACTAAAATCTAATTCACTATCAGCATTGCCTAAAATAGTTTCTACTTCGCCTACTACCAATTCAAACATATTTATTTTATCATGCAGAATTTGCAGAATATATTCTTCAATGCTGTCTTTGAGGCAGAAATTAAAAATAAACACATCTTGAATCTGCCCAATTCGATGAATGCGGCCAATCCGCTGCTCAATTTTCATCGGATTCCAGGGTAGGTCATAGTTAATAATTGCGTTGGCGAACTGAATATTGCGTCCTTCGCCGCCAGTTTCTGAAGCTAACAAGACTCCCACTTCATCACGAAAAGAAGCGATCGCCGCATCTTTTTCTTTGAGAGACATGCCGCCCTGAAACTCGGCAAAGGGAATATTGGCAGCTTGGAGAGCCTGGGCTAAATAGAGACTGGTTGCCTTATGTGCGCTAAATACTAAGGTTTTTTGGCGAGACTTACCCAGCATTTCGACCAATATTTTGGCTTTTTCTACTTGTTTAATTTGAGCCGCCCGTTTTGCTAAAGATAAAAGCTCTTCATCTGGCAGACGCTTACTTAGTTGTTTTAAAGAATCAGCCAGCGCTCCAGGAGAAGAACCAGCACGCATCAATAAGTTGGTGCGTGAAAGCCGATCGAGTCCGGCTGTTTGCAAGCGTAAATAGGCACTTAAATCTTGATAAAGCTGCTGTTCGGCTTTATCTGGAACAACAGTAATAGTGGTAGCAAAGCGTTTAGGTAGCTTCACATCCACCAATGCACGGGTGTTTCTAATCATTACCTCCCGCATTAGCGAACGGAGCTGTTCAGGGTTTTTGGGCATTCGACCATTTTTGCTATCAACATACTGTTTTTTGAACAAAGCTTCGGTTTGTAGTAAGCCCGGTTTTAATAAAGTAAGCAAATTAAATAGCTCTATCAAAGAGTTTTGGACGGGGGTAGCGGTGAGCATCAAAATGAAGCGTTTTTGCAAGTCGTTAACTAGTTTCCAATTAAGGGTAGAGCGATTTTTTAAGTGGTGAGCTTCATCTACTACTACCAAATCCCAGGCTCGATTGGTGACAAAGGCATAGTGTTTGGCAGATTTGGCGGTGTTAATAGAAGCCACAATACGCGGATTTTCTGTCCAAAATTCTTCAGGGGCTTGTTGCAGATCGCGGGCATCGGTGGTGATAGTGCTGATATTAAATTTTTCACTCAGTTCTAGCTGCCATTGAGAAACCAGGGAAGCCGGGGTAAGAATTAGTAGCGAACGCACCATCCCTCGGGCCAGATATTCCGCAATGATCAAGCCAGCTTCGATGGTTTTGCCCAAGCCTACTTCGTCGGCAAGGAGAGCGCGGCCACCTAGCTGACGCAAGACTTTTTTAGCAGTTTCGATTTGATACCAGTATTTATCGATCGCGGTGAGGCTGCTTAAGCAAGTTAGCTGGTCATAATCTGCCATTAGGGAAAGGTTAAACAGATCAAGCCGTGCTTGGTAATGCTCAAAGTTTTCCAACTGAACTGTTTGGAGAGAAGTTAAGGCTGCATCGGTATCGAATTTGAAGGTGTAAGTGCGATCCACGGTCTTCTCTGATTATTTATAGCTTATTTTAGTCGATCGGTCAGAGACTAAAAAGTATTAACTTTATTTAAGCAAAATGAATTTTTGCAACTTTTGAACTCGGAAAGATTTCTGCCGAGTTGTTGTTTTAGAATGTGTTTAACAGATTTGGTAGTCTTTATATGCTACGACAACAAGAACGGATTCTGGATCTAGATGCACTACTGCGCAATCGTGATCGAACTACGGCTCAGCACTTGGCTGATGAGTTGGAAGTAAGCGAAAGAACGGTGAGAGCTGATCTGGAGTTTTTGAAACTTCGGCTGCAAGCTCCGATTAAGTACTCCAAAAAGCTGGGGTTTCACTATACCGATCCGAGCTGGCGGCTATCTACGTATCCTTTGACTCAAGGAGAAATTTTTGCTTTGACTTTGGGTGCCAGGATGCTAAAAGCCTATGGTGGTTCGGCTTATCGGCAAGAGTTGGAAACAGCGATTAAGAGTTTGAGCGATCGATTACCCGCTCAAACCTGGGTAGATTTACAAAAGTTGGCAGAAGAGCATGTGCTGTTTGGTGCTGAAGCTAAGGTTGATCTTGACCCAGAGGTATGGTCGGCGTTGATGACGGCTTGCCATAAAAAACTGTCGGTACAAATGACTTACTATACGGCGAGTCGCAATGCTGCTAGCGATCGACAGTTTGACCCGTATCTTTTGCATATTTATCGGGGCACTAATGCTTATGTGATTGGCTACTGCCATAATCGCCAAATGGTGCGCTGGTTTCGGGTCGATCGGATTCGCAAGCTGGCCTTGACAGCGATGAATTTTACGATTCCAGAAGATTTTGATGCCAGCAGCTATTTGGATAATATTTTTCAGTGTGAGGTGGGTAAGGGTGTCTCTGATGTGGTGATTTATTTTGATCCGGTGACGGCTCCTTATGTGCGAGAACGGCGCTGGCACCCCAGTCAAGAAATCAAAGAATATGCTGATGGTTCGATCGATCTAATGATGCAAGTGAGTGGTTTAAATGATTTGAAGCGGTGGGTGTTGGGTTACGGGCGAGGGGCAATAGTAAAGCGGCCACCAGAATTGATCAAATTAGTGCGAGATGAAGTAGCAGCCTTAGCACAAAGTTATTTGGGTAAAAACCAGGAGAATTAATATGCAGGAAAAATTCTGGGCAAAGACAGGATCTGGCAAAGTGGTGAATGGTGCACCGCAGTACCAC
>JAYSRP010000408.1:0-22179 GCA_043721015.1 Synechococcales cyanobacterium
TGGAATGGTAGTAGTTTCCTTGACCGCTGGTCAGGTGAGCTATGTAGACTCCGAAAACATTGTGGTCACAGATCCTGAAGGCGAAAAGCACTCCTATGAGTTGCAGCGCTACCATCGATCGAACCAGGATACTTGCCTCCACCAGAAGCCCTTAGTGAACCATGGTGAACTAGTTAAAGTTGGCCAAGTATTGGCCGATGGCTCCGCTACCGAAGGTGGTGAGCTGGCCTTGGGTCAAAACGTCTTAGTGGCTTACATGCCTTGGGAAGGCTACAACTACGAAGATGCCATCTTGATCAGCGAAAAGCTGGTATCTCAAGATTTCTACACCAGTATTCACATCGAGAAGTTTGAAATCGAAGCTCGCCAAACCAAGCTCGGCCCCGAAGAAATTACCCGTGAGATTCCTAACGTCAGTGAAGAATCTGTTCGCCAACTAGATGAAACCGGGATCATCCGCAAGGGTGCCTGGGTGGAATCTGGGGACATTTTAGTCGGTAAAGTGACACCTAAAGGTGAATCGGATCAGCCGCCCGAAGAAAAACTGTTGCGCGCCATCTTCGGGGAAAAAGCCCGCGATGTCAGAGATAACTCTTTGCGCGTACCAAACGGCGAAAAAGGCCGAGTGGTAGATGTGCGGGTATTTACCAGAGAACAAGGCGACGAGTTGCCGCCCGGTGCCAACATGGTGGTTAGAATCTATGTCGCCCAAAAGCGCAAGATTCAAGTAGGTGACAAAATGGCTGGTCGTCACGGCAATAAAGGGATTATTTCTAGGATTCTGCCGATCGAAGACATGCCTTACTTACCCGATGGCACCCCGATCGACATTGCTCTCAACCCCTTGGGTGTACCTTCGCGGATGAACGTCGGTCAGGTATTTGAAACCCTTTTAGGCTGGGCTGGTCACAACTTAGGGATGCGCTACAAAGTCACGCCTTTTGATGAAATGTATGACAAAGAAGCTTCGCGCCTGACGATCAACGCCAAGCTGAAAGAAGCCGCCGATGAAAACGGTAAGCCTTGGCTGTTTGACCCATTAGAACCCGGTAAAACCCAGGTTTATGATGGCCGGACTGGAGAGGCATTCGATCGACCAGTAACTGTGGGCAAAGCTTACATGCTGAAGCTGGTTCACTTGGTTGATGACAAAATCCATGCTCGTTCTACCGGTCCTTACTCCTTGGTGACGCAACAGCCCTTGGGTGGTAAAGCTCAACAGGGTGGTCAGCGTTTCGGAGAAATGGAAGTATGGGCATTGGAAGCCTTTGGTGCTGCCTATACTCTGCAAGAGCTGCTGACAGTCAAGTCTGACGATATGCAGGGGCGGAATGATGCGTTGAATGCGATCGTCAAGGGCAAGGCCATTCCTAGCCCCGGTACGCCCGAATCGTTCAAGGTATTGATGCGCGAGCTGCAATCTTTGGGTCTAGACATCGCCGTTCATAAAGTAGAAGTCGATGCCGACGGCGATAGCCGCGATGTCGAAGTAGATCTCATGGCCGATGTGGTCACACGCCGTGCTCCTTCTCGCCCCACTTATGAATCCTTCGCTAAGGACGACTCAGATTCTGACGAAAGATAATCGATAACCATCCCATCATCAGCATCCTTCCATCTTGTTACTGTCCTTTGCCCCGGAGCCAACCTTCCCATGCGCCAAAAAATCGAGACTAAGTTTGACTACGTCAAAATTGCGATCGCCTCACCCGAACGGATCAAACAGTGGGGTGAACGTTCCCTGCCCAATGGTCAACTTGTAGGTGAAGTCACCAAGCCTGAAACGATCAACTACCGGACGCTCAAGCCAGAAATGGATGGTCTGTTTTGTGAGCGAATCTTTGGGCCAGCCAAAGACTGGGAATGTCATTGCGGCAAATACAAGCGAGTTCGTCACCGGGGCATTGTTTGCGAGCGCTGTGGTGTAGAAGTCACGGAATCGCGGGTGCGCCGTCACCGCATGGGCTACATTAAGCTGGCAGCACCGGTTTCTCACGTTTGGTATTTAAAAGGAATCCCTAGCTACCTGAGCATTTTGCTAGACATGCCTTTGCGGGATGTTGAGCAGATCGTGTACTTTAACGCCTACGTGGTGTTGAACCCCGGTAACGCTGAAGCTCTGACCTACAAGCAGTTGCTGACTGAAGAACAGTGGCTAGAAGTAGAAGAGCAGTTCTACAGTGAAGATAGCAACTTAGAAAACGTGGAAGTGGGCATTGGAGCCGAAGCCGTGCAGCGCTTGCTCCAAGATCTGACCATGGAAACCGAGGCAGAAAGCCTGCGAGAACAGATTGCCGATGCTAAAGGCCAAAAGCGTGCCAAGTTAATCAAACGCCTGCGGGTAGTTGATAACTTTGTGGCTACCGGCAGTCAGCCCGACTGGATGATTCTGAGCTATATTCCGGTTATTCCTCCCGACCTGCGCCCCATGGTGCAGTTAGATGGTGGCCGCTTTGCGACTTCCGATTTAAATGACTTGTATCGGCGAGTAATTAACCGCAACAACCGTTTGGCCAGATTGCAAGAAATCTTGGCTCCCGAAATTATTGTCCGCAATGAAAAACGGATGCTGCAAGAAGCCGTAGATGCCCTGATTGATAACGGTCGGCGAGGTCGCACCGTGGTTGGGGCGAACAACCGCGCCCTCAAATCGCTTTCCGACATTATTGAAGGGAAGCAGGGTCGCTTCCGGCAAAACTTGCTCGGTAAACGGGTAGACTACTCCGGTCGATCGGTCATCGTAGTTGGCCCGAACCTGAAGATTCACCAGTGCGGTCTGCCCCGAGAAATGGCGATCGAGCTATTTCAGCCTTTTGTAATTCAGCGGTTGATCAAAAACAACTTGGTGAATAACATCAAGGCCGCCAAAAAACTCATTCAGCGCGGCGACCCTACAGTTTGGGAAGTGCTAGAAGAAGTGATCGCTGGCCACCCGCTGCTGCTTAACCGTGCTCCCACGCTGCACCGCTTGGGTATTCAAGCTTTTGAGCCGCTGTTGGTAGAGGGTCGGGCAATTAAACTACACCCGTTGGTTTGTACGGCCTTTAACGCCGACTTTGACGGCGACCAAATGGCGGTGCATATTCCGCTGTCTCTAGAAGCACAAGCTGAAGCGCGACTGTTGATGCTGGCTAGCAACAACATTCTGTCTCCGGCTACCGGATCGCCAATTATTGCGCCGTCTCAAGATATGGTGCTGGGTATTTATTACTTGACCGCTCGCAACCCAGAGCTTAAACCCAAGACCCATCGCAACTTTAGCAACATGGACGATGCGATTCGCGCTTACGATCGAGGTGATTTAAAAGTCCACGATTTTGTGTGGGTGCGCTATGAAGGCTCGATCGAATCTGATGAACCAGAAAAAGATCCATTAGAGGTACAAGAGCATGGCGATGGTACTCGCACCGAGATCTATAAATACCGCCGCTGTCGGATGACCGAAGAAGGTGAAGTGCTGTCTCAGTATATTTTCACCACCCCTGGTCGGTTAATTTACAACAAGACCATCCAAGACGTTTTACTGGCTTAATCCTTTTTACCCCCCAAGATCATGACATTAGAAAAAAAGAGACCAGCACTGCCCTACAACAACCGGATGGTCGATAAGGGACAGCTCAAAAAACTTATTTCCTGGTCTTACCGTCATTACGGTAGTGCCCGGACTGCTCAGGTCGCTGACCAACTCAAAGACCTAGGCTTTAAATTTGCCACCCGCGCCGGAGTCTCGATTAGTATCGATGACTTGAAAGTGCCCACCGAAAAGAAAGCGATGCTGGAAGAGGCGGAAGAAACCATCCGCAAGACCGAGATTCGCTATACCAAAGGCGAAATCACTGAAGTAGAGCGCTTCCAAAAAGTAATCGATACCTGGAACGCCACCTCCGAAGCGTTAAAAGACCAGGTAGTAGTCAACTTCCGCGAAAACTACCCCTTGAACTCCGTCTATATGATGGCTTTCTCTGGTGCGCGGGGTAACTTGTCCCAGGTGCGGCAGTTGGTAGGAATGCGTGGTTTGATGGCTAACCCCCAAGGGGAAATCATCGATTTACCAATTAAAACCAACTTCCGGGAAGGTTTGACGGTAACTGAGTATATTATTTCGTCTTACGGTGCCCGCAAAGGCTTAGTAGATACCGCCTTGCGCACCGCCGATTCCGGGTACTTAACCCGTCGGTTGGTGGATGTAGCCCAAGACGTAATTGTGCGCGAAAAAGATTGCGGCACTACTCGGGGCGTATATGTACACCCCATGAAAGACGGTGACAAAGTGCTGATTCCGATCGGTAATCGCCTCTTTGGTCGCATTTTGGCTGCCCCAGTCCATCACCCTAAAACCAAAGAGCTGTTGGGTGAACGCAATGATCAGCTTGACGAAGCACTGGTGAAAAAGATCGGTGATGCCGGTTTAGAATCAGTGTTTGTCCGCTCGCCGCTGACCTGCGAAGCCACTCGATCGATTTGTCAGTCTTGCTATGGCTGGAGTTTGGCCTATGTGAAGATGGTGGATCTGGGTGAAGCGGTGGGAATTATTGCGGCACAGTCGATCGGTGAACCTGGCACCCAGCTCACCATGCGCACCTTCCACACCGGCGGGGTGTTTACGGGGGAAGTTGAAGTTCAGCTCAAAGCCAAGGTAGAAGGCATTATTCGCTACGGTAGCTTACGGACACGCTCGATGCGGACTCGCCACGGGGACGAGCGCGAGCAAGTAGAAGCCAATGGTGAATTTACACTAGAGCCAACCGGCAAGGGCAAAAAACAGACCTTCTCAGTAACGGTCGGTTCTTCGCTGCCGATTAAAGATGGTCAGCTCGTAAAAGCTGGCGAGCTAATGGCCGAAGTGGCACTTTCTAAGGGACATCGTTCGACTGAGAAAGCAACTAAAGACGTAGCCACTGACCTCGCTGGGGAAGTACTGTTTGCCGACATTGTGCCCGAAGAAAAAACCGACAGACAGGGGAATAGTACTCGGAGTGCTTCTCGGGGCGGTCTGGTATGGGTGCTGTCTGGGGAAGTTTATAACTTGCCCCCAGGAGCCGAGCCAGCGATTCAGAATGGCGAGCCAGTTGGCTTAGAAGGAGTCTTGGCGGAAACCAAGCTGACTTCGGTTAATGGTGGAGTCGTGCGACTGCGCGGTGAACGAGAAATCGACATCATTACGGCCTCGGTATCTTTAGATAAAGCCACGGTCGAGATCGAAAGTAACGGCACCCGCGATCGATATGTAGTCACCACCAAAGACAGCCAGCGCTTCCACTTGTTAGCTCCACCGGGCACCAAGGTACAAAACCAGGCTGCGGTAGCCGAATTGATCGACGATCGATATCGCACCCGCACTGGCGGCATCATTAAGTATGCCGATATCGAAGTGCAGAAAAAAGGCAAGGCCAAACAGGGCTTTGAAATTATCAAAGGCGGCACTATTTTATGGGTGCCAGAAGAATCCCATGAGGTGAACAAAGACATCACCCTCCTGAACGTCGAAGATGGACAGTTTGTAGAAGCTGGCACCGAAGTGGTTAAAGACATTTTCTGTGCTACCAGCGGTGTGGTAGAAGTTGTGCAAAAGAACGACATTCTGCGCGAAATCACCATTAAGCCCGGTGAGCTATTCTTACTAGACGACCCCGAAGCTGGTCAATCGATTACTGGCACCCTAATTCCACCTGGTCAAAAACCAGTGCCCGAAGTGGCCGAAGTCACCGAGATGCGCTACGCCGAATACGTAGAAACTCCCGATGGCTCTGCTTTGCTGCTACGTCCTGTCCAAGAATACAAAATCAACGACAGCGCGGCGATGCCTTCACAGTCTTCGGTGAATAAATCTGGTAGAGGTAGCTCGATCGAGCTGCGCGCCGTGCAGCGGATTCCTTACAAAGACGGCGAACGGGTGAAGTCGGTAGATGGCGTAGAGCTAGTCCGCACTCAGTTGGTGCTAGAAATGGATGGCGGTGAATCTTCTTCCACTGTTCAACTAGCTGCCGATATCGAGCTGATTCCTGACGAAAAGAATCCTAAGGTTAATCGCCTGCAACTAGTAATTCTAGAATCTTTGGTAATCCGTCGTGACACTGCGGCAGATCCTTTGGGCGGTAGTACTCACACCGAGCCATTAGTAACTGACGGTCAACAAATCTTACCCGGAGCAGTAGTTGCTCGCACCGAGATTCGCTGTAAGTATCCTGGCGAAGTGCGCGGTATCCGCGAAGGTGAAGAGCTGGTGCGCCGGGTATTAGTTATCCGGGATACCGATCGCATCTCGATTCCGATTACTGGTGCAGCTACAGTTAAACCTGGCGACTTGATTGTTGCTGGTAGCAATGTGGCCGAAGGCTGCCCAACTCCCGATTCTGGTCAGGTGCTCAGCATCGAGCCAAATGAAGTAATCGTGCGCTTGGCGCGTCCTTACCGAGTATCACCCGGTGCGATCCTGCACATCGATAACGGTGACTTGGTACAGCGGGGAGATAACCTAGTATTGCTGGTATTTGAGCGAGCAAAAACTGGGGATATTATTCAGGGTCTACCTCGAATTGAAGAGCTGCTCGAAGCCCGCAAGCCCAAGGAAGCCTGCATTCTCTGTCGGCGGGATGGCACGGCTACGGTGGTTTATAGCGAAGATGGGGAGCCGATCGAAATTAAGGTAATCGAAGCTGGTGGCCTGGTGGCCGAATATCCCCTCGGCCCTGGTCAGAATATTTCGGTGGGCGATGGTGAAGCTGTTACCGCTGGTCAGTCTTTGACCGATGGCCAGTCCAACCCTCACGAGATTTTGGAAACCTACTTTGAGCATTACCGTGAAGTTAAGGATGGCATTTATGATGCGGCCTTGTCGGCACTGCAAAAAACCCAGGCTTTCTTGGTAGACGAAGTGCAGTCGGTGTACCAGTCTCAAGGCGTAGAAATCTCGGACAAACACATTGAAGTGATTGTCCGCCAAATGACCTCTAAGGTGCGGATCGATGATGGTGGTGACACCACCATGCTGCCCGGAGAGCTAATTGAGCTGCGCCAGGTGGAGCAGGTAAACGACGCGATGTCGATTACCGGTGCGGCTCCGGCGTTGTACACGCCGATGTTGCTGGGTATCACTAAGGCTTCGCTGAATACTGATAGCTTTATCTCGGCGGCCAGTTTCCAAGAGACTACTAGAGTCTTGACTGAAGCGGCGATCGAGGGCAAGTCGGACTGGCTGCGTGGCCTCAAAGAAAACGTGATCATTGGTCGCTTAATTCCGGCAGGTACTGGCTACAATGCCTACGAAGAATCTATGAGCAGCTTCGACACCGATCTGGGTGCGGGGATGATGTACGGTTACGAGGGCAATTTGGCCAGCAGCGATGAGGATATGATTCTCGATGACAATAGTGCTCGGCGCTATGACTTTGAAGATCCAGCTACTGTGGGCTTGTCGGTCTTCTCGCCTGGGAAAGATGACTTCGATGACAATAAGTTGATGGGTTTACCCAATGATGAGGTGTCGGATGAAGAAAGTGAAGAAGAGTGGCAAGATCCTGCCGGAGATGATTTTGAAGATGACGATTAATTAGCATCGTCGATGATGTTGAAGCCGCTATTGATTTTCAGCATAGCGGTTTTCTTTTGGCGAAATTCGACATGTTTTACTGGCTAGATTGAATTAGGCTCTTTCAAGAGAGTCTGAGTTATATTTGGTGGTTTCAGATTCAGCTTTGCAAGACACTATGAAATATAATTCTGAGATTCACCATCGCCGCAGCATTCGCCTGCCAGGATATGACTATGGGCAAGCGGGTCTGTATTTTATTACGGTTTGCGCTTGGCAACGGCAATGTATTTTTGGGGCGATCGAGGATGGGAAGATGCACCTAAATCCTGTGGGTGAGATTGCTAGGGATGAATGGTTAAGGACGGCCAAAATGCGCCCAAATATTGGCATCGCAGAATTTGTGGTGATGCCCAATCATGTTCATGGAATTATTGCGATCGGGGATAATACGAATGTCATTGGTTCCAATGGTAGGGGCACGATGCATCGTACCCCTACCATTGATGATGGTGATATAACCGATCGCGTGAATGATGGCGCATCCCATAACCGCACCGAAAAATTTGGGAAACCAACGTCAAATACGATCCCGACAATCATTAGGGGATACAAGGCTGCTGTGACAACGCAGGTGAACATGTTGCGGGATTCTCCGCAATGTCCGGTGTGGCAACGAAATTACTATGAGAATGTTGTTCACAGTGAGGCCGAATATCTGCGGATTGCAGCTTATATTCTGAATAATCCGCGTCAGTGGCAGGAGGATTCTTTGCATCATGGAAAATAAGGAATTACCAGTCGTACATACTCAGTTATCCATTCATCCTATTTAAGCGGGTGCGATCGATTGACCCCATTCCCAATCTTCATCTTGCAGTTTTACTTTTGGCGGAGCGGCGTAATCGATCGCCAAATTCTCCGCTACGAAATCTCTGTAGATCACGCGGATAAATACGAACAGAAATAGTACCTATATTGGCCATAGATCAAAATCTAGCTTATCAAACACCGCGACCAAGTGCCAATCCAGCCATCAACATTCCCAACACTAAAAATGGTTGGGCACTGGCTTGATACTTTACATCGTTCTTTAACGGATCGCGGAGGAAATACATATCCTGAAAAGTGATCTGGGGAACGACCAAGAGGAGGACGATCGCCCCATATAGATGTTGACCGATCGACATTAAATATAGACCAATTCCAGCTTGAAAAGTATCAATCATAATTACGCAAACCCAAGCCGCCTTATCAATTCCAAACATCACCGGAATCGACTTCATGCCAAATTTGGCATCGCCTTCTACGCTCTTAAAATCATTAACTACCGCAATACCCAAACCCGCCAAACTATAAAACAAAGTGAGCACCACAATCGTCCAGTTCAAAGTACCAAACAAAGCATGTCCTGCCCACCAAGGCAGCGCGATATAGCTAGCCCCCAAAGCATAGTTACCCAGCCAGCCATTCTGCTTCAGCTTTAGGGGCGGTGCCGAATAAATATAGGCCACCAACGAGCCGCCCAAAGCCAAACAGGTCATTACCGGAAACTCGTGACCCGCCCACACATCCAAAAAGTAAGAAATGCCGATGCCGCCAATAAACAAAACCCACACCTGCACAATCACTTGGGATAATGAAATAGCCCCCGAAGGAATTGGGCGATAGGGTTCATTGACCGCATCAATCTCTCGATCGTAATACTCATTCACCGTCTGGGTATAGCCGGTCAAAAAGGGCCCCGACATCAGCATACAAAGGGCGGCTTTCAGCACATTCTCGATCGACCAGGCATAATTCCCCGACGAAGCCGCTCCACAAACTACCCCCCAGATCAAGGGAATCCAAGTAATCGGCTTCATTAGCTGGCGGCGAATCGCCCAAATCGAGCCACCGGCAGCAGCACCTTTCATGCCTAGAGCCTGCCTAGCAGCAGAGCCTTTGATGGATTCTTTAGATTCTTCGGGGGCTGGTTGGTTAGTCATGTAGAAATTTTATAGAGAAATAATCAAATAGTTATCTTGGAACTTAGCGCCAGTCACATCAGCACCGCGTAAGCCTTGAGGCAACAGAATATTTCGACGCTGTTCACCGGCTTCGATCGTAATCTCTGGCCCGGACTGACTTAGCTTTACCTGCTGCTTAGTGAAGCCCGGTAAAAACAGCCTGACCTGGCGAGCAGTGATATCTACTTCGATCGGCCTAGGCAGATCCCGAGTAGGCTGCAAGCTAGGCATTTCCTGGCGCGGATCGGCCACGGCAACTACGGGCAAAGGTGCAAAAGCCGCCTGAAGATCGGTGCTAACTGTGCTAGCCCGATTTACCAATACTCCTGCCACCGCTAGGCTAGCCTGCTGAGCACTGCCCCACATCCAAGCAGCCGCCTGAATTTCGGCAGGATCTTCACTGACGACTAAATAAGCTGCAACTTGAGTGGGATCTGCTAGGGCTTTTTGGCCTCGATCGAGCAGCTCGGTAGCTTCCTGCACCGCAGGCATGTTCAAATTTTCCCCCGTCCAAGCCATGCTTAAAACCGTGGCGGCCACCGGCTGCAAAATTGGCATGGCATTGCGCCATAAATCTGAAGTTTCGATCACCTGACGAAAGCGGCGAATGTACCAGCTCAAAGTATCCGGCATGGCAAAAGCCCGCAGAGCATCGAGGCTGCTGGGGTTATCGTAAATAATTGCGTCGTATTTGCCGCTGACAAAATACTCTTGCAGACTATAGAGCGCCACCGCACCATCGATCCCAGGCACCACGCTCAGCTCTTGACCGTAGACATTTTGCAACAAGGGCGTGCGCAGAAACTTGGTTTCGGCCTGTTTGATGACATCCCAGGCTTTTTCTAGCAACTGGGTGGCCGACAAATTTACCACCGATAGGTTGGCAGCAACCGATTGAGGCTGAGCATTTAGGGTTATTCCACTCCAGAGATCTGGAGCATAATAAGCACTTTGGCCAACCCATAGCACTCGCTGACCGCTACTGGCTAACTGCCGTGCGGCGGCGATCGACATAGTGGTGCGTCCACTGCCGCCTTTACCTAAGAAGGTGATAATTTGGGGCATTTTAAGCTTCTACCTTCAGTTCGTCTTCAAAAAACCAGGTGGCTGACTGGTCGCCAAACTGCACCACGGCACCTACGCCACTGCCATCAGTCATTTTAAATTCTGTGATAGTGCCCACTTGGCCAAGCTTACCAACGATTTTGTCCGAGACCCGGTCTCTCAAACGATATACTTTTACCTTTTGCCCGATTTCCATTATGAGTTTTTATATATTGAGTTAAATTGCCCTTCATAGTTTACCGGAATCTTTACAGAGATTAACGCCATCAAAAAAAAATCCGTCGATACTCTTGCTCGTCGCCAGTGGACTGATGGCCAGCGGGGATCACCAGCCCATCGCAAAATTAACAGACTAGTCTAGCGATCCCCATCACCGGTATCGCCAACCAAGAAAATAGCAGCCCACAATACAGTAATTATGCTGTGATATGATGTGCTGAAAATATCCGCTCTCAGGTAGTCAAAAACATGACACAAGCGCCGATAGCTCCCGTGGTACTGGTGATTTTAGATGGTTGGGGATATCGCCCCGAGAAATCTGGCAACGCGATCGAAGCCGCAAATACGCCCATAATGGATAGCCTGTGGGCAGCTTATCCTCACGCTCTAATTGGCACCTCTGGCCGCGCCGTCGGTTTACCCGATGGTCAGATGGGGAACTCTGAAGTTGGTCACATTAACATTGGTGCAGGCCGCATTGTTCCTCAAGAATTGGTGCGCATTGGTGATGCCGTTCAAGATGGCACCCTGCTAGAAAATAAAGCCTTAAAGCAAGTCTGCCGCAAAGTTCTAGAAACCGGTGGTAAACTCCACGTTCTAGGACTCTGCTCGGAAGGTGGAGTTCATTCTCACCTCAGCCACATTATTGGGATCATTGATTTAGCTAAAGCTGCTGGTATTAAGCAGCTTTGCATCCATGCGATCACCGATGGTCGAGACACCAACCCTAAAGACGGTTTGGGTTCTCTGAAGCAAATCCAAGATCACCTAGATGCTGTGGGAGTTGGCCAGATTGTCACCGTCAGTGGTAGGTACTACGCCATGGATCGAGATAATCGTTGGGAAAGAGTGCGGGCAGCCTACGAAGTCATGACCAACAAAGATGCTGGCACTAATCAATCGGCCATCGACCTGCTGAATGCCTCTTATGCCAATGGTGTCACCGACGAATTTATTACTCCTACCCGTTTACAGGCCGGAGCGATCGAAGATGGCGATGGAGTAATTTTTTGCAACTTCCGCCCCGATCGAGCGCGTCAGCTCACCAACGCCTTTGTTAACCCCAAGTTTATTGGGTTCGATCGATCCCTCCTCGCGCTCAGCTTCGCCACTTTTACCCAATATGAAGCCGACTTACCGGTATTAGTAGCCTTTGAACCTACTGTCCCTGCTAATTTGTTAGGGGAAGTAATTTCCCAACAGGGCTGGAAACAGTTTCGCACCGCCGAAACCGAAAAATATGCCCATGTGACCTATTTCTTCAATGGCGGTGAAGAAACCGAGTATCCGGGAGAAGTGCGCAAAATGATTCCTAGTCCTTTGGTGGCTACTTTTGACAAAGCTCCCGAAATGGCCGCCAAGGAAGTGACCCAAGCAGTTGTAACTGCGCTGAATTCGCGGGAATATTCCCTGATTGTGGTGAACTATGCCAACCCAGACATGGTGGGTCACACTGGCAAAATGCCGGAGACTATCCAGGCGGTGGAAGCAGTCGATCGGTGTTTAGGCAGGCTAATAGATACCATTGGCCGAGTCGGAGCCACCGCAATTATTACGGCAGATCACGGTAACGCTGAGTATATGAGCGATGAACAAGGCAATCCTTGGACGGCTCACACCACTAACCTGGTGCCCTTCATTTTGATCGAAGGCGAAAAGCTAACGATTCCGGGCTATGGCGCAGAAGTAACTTTGCGGGAAAACGGCAAACTGGCTGACATTGCCCCTACCATTTTGCAGATCTTGTCTCTACCTCAACCCCCAGAGATGACCGGCATTTCGATGATTATGCCAGCGGAGCTAGAGCTAAGCCACGATCAAACACCGATGCGAGTAGGGGTCTAATTGCTTTTTTCGATCGACCGTGCCAAAATTGGCATATTAAGTTTCATTGATTTAGAGGTTCTAAATGTCAGCCGTAGTCATTTTGCAAGTAATTTGGGCGCTCTCGGCTTTGGCATTGACGGCTTTGGTAATGCTGCACAGCCCCAAAGGCGATGCGGGTATTGGGGGAATTGGTGGTCAGGCGCAGTTATTTACTAGCAACAAGAGCGCAGAAGATACCCTTAACCGCGTTACCTGGTCATTGGCTGTTACTTTCATGTCTTTGACAGTAGTTTTGAGCGCTGGCTGGATCAAGTGAGGCTTCAAATCGATTTTTGTTAACAAAGCTCGCTATTAGCGGGCTTTGTTTTTGTAATTTACTGACAGTTGCGCAATCGCAGAAAAGCCGTGGCCATTTCATCGACCGCCGATCGAATCTCACTGGCTGGTCGATCGTGATTATTTACCAAAATCCCAAAAGCCAACTGCTGATACTGAGTGGGGTTAGCATAGCCCGCCAGAGCCACCGTCCCGGTCAAAGTCCCAGTTTTGGCCTGAATCTGATTGGGATACTTCTTAAACCGACTAGCCAAAGTACCACTCACCCCACCCACCGGCAAAGAATCTCGATAAATTGCTGCTTCTGGAGTTTTTGACATGCCAATCAAAGTTTGCACTAAGGTTTGGGGCGATAGCAAGTTTTTGCGCGATAGTCCGGAGCCATCAGCTTGGCGATAGCCATTGGCATTAACTCCCAGACCAGTCAGTTTAACCTTGACCATTCGTAAACCCAGATCTGCGGTGCTGTTTCCCGGTTCAGTATTACTGCGTCCTAAAGTGCGCAGCAGTACTTCAGCAAATAAATTATTGCTGGTGCGATTAGTTTGCTTTACCAGCTCGCCTAGAGTAGGTGACTCGATCGCCGCTATTTCTTGCCCCAAGGTTGGCTCACTTTCAATCACCTGCAACTGACTAGCGTTGATCTGCTTCTGCGCCAAATTAAACTGCAACTGGCTCAGCCAAGTAGCATTAGGACTCAGCATCGCCAAGTTTAACGTCGTTCCGCCACCGCCTGCGGGTAAGTTACCGGTCAAAAGCAAAGTTGGCTTGCCCTGTTGAGCTTGAACCTCGATCGAATTCTCTGTCCGCACCGCTCCTGTCACTGCGCGGTTATCTATTTGCCAAGGAACACCCGCCAAAGGAGTACGCCAGCGATAGCTGGGCGGCTGTCCGATCTGTTGGGGAGTCACGACTAAATCCACGGCATTTTGCTGCAAAATCAGGCTGGTGGTGGGCACTCCATAGTCGGTGTATAAATCGCCCCATTCCCAGTCAGGGTTCATCGGCGAACCGCGAAAGTAGCCGCCGTTGGCAGTCAGCTTACTAATCTGCCGAATGCCTTTTTGCTGAAGCTGCGCCGCCAAATCTTGCAGCTCGGTATTGGTGATGGTGGGATCACCACGACCCACGATCGTGAGAGAGGGCTGCTGTGGATTGCTGTTGGGGTCTTGGTAGATGGAGGTGCGCAAACGATATTGACTACCCAGATGGTTCAAGACAGCGGCGGTAGTCAAAAGCTTGTTGCTAGAAGCCGGAATAAACAAACTGCTGCCCTGATAGCTGGCCACAGGAATATTTGCTGCTAACGGCTGCACATAATAGCCCCAGTGGTGACGCTGCAAGTTGTAGCGACTGGCGATCGAATTCACAGTATTACTTAAGCTAGCTGGACAGATGGCTGGTTCACTCTGAGCTATTTTAGGGGTAGATGAGCTACTCGGGGAAGTTTGGGCAAAAGCTGGATGAGCCAATAAGTGAGAAGTGAACAGAATAGCTAAAGATTTTGGGATCATGCAAAACTAACCAGGAAATTCGATCAAGGGTATTGCTAATTCTGACATTCGATCGGGGTAAACTGTGAATTGTGAGACATAATTTGGCTTGACAATTTTTTGATTGCAGGCACACATTGGGTGCAAAATCATTTAGGATAACCACTGAGCTGTTATTGCCAGCCACCATCTAGAATTTTTCTTGTCCTCAGCTTGCTTGTATAACAGTAGCCACTCCCTCAGCATTTGTAGCTGCTAGCCAGTATGGTTCTCAATTCGCCCCCCATCAGAATATTATTAGTAGATGATGATCTAGTAGTGCGTGCCAAAATTGGCGAAGCATTAGTTCTGGACGGTTTTGAGTTGATCTTGGCCGAAAATGGCAATGTGGGCATCGAGGCATATCTTGAACATCACCCAGATATTGTGCTGGTCGATGGAGTGATGCCCGATTTGGACGGTTTTGAATTCTGTGAAAAGCTCAAGGAGCTAGAATCTAATCGACTCACCCCGATTTTGATGATCACCTCTTTGGATGATGATGATTCGGTAGAAAAAGCTTTTGCCGCTGGTGCCAATGATTATATTACTAAGCCAGTGAACCTGGCGATTTTGCGCCAGCGGGTCAAGAACATGGTGCAACAGTCGCAGCAGCTCAAAGACAAGTTCAAAATTGCCGAAGAACTGCAACAAGACAACCAAAACCTGAAAATATTAGCCAATCTGGATAGCCTCACCAAGCTCCACAATAGAAGAGGGTTTGAGGACTATTTGCAGCAAGAATGGGAGCGAATGAAGCGAGTTTGTGCGCCGCTCTCAATCATTATGTGCGATATCGATTTCTTCAAAAATTACAATGACACCTACGGCCATCCCGCAGGCGATCGATGCCTGATCAAAGTCAGTGCCGCCATGCGCAATGCCGTGCGCCGCAGCAGCGATTTGGTGGCCAGATACGGCGGTGAAGAATTTGTGGTAGTGTTACCCAACACCGATGCCATGGGCGCAGTCTATGTGGCCGAAAACATTCGATCGGCAGTCAAAGACTTACGAGTGCATCACAACACCTCGACTGTCGGTGAATTTGTAAGCATGAGCCTAGGAGTAGCCACCATGATCCCCACTCCCGGCGTAGATATTTCCAAAGCGATCGACGCATCCGATCGGGCGTTATATGAAGCCAAAGCCCAAGGCCGCGATCGAGTAGTAATGGCAATTGCATAAAACCCATCAATCCCATTGTAGGGGCGGGTTTATCCACCAACCTTTTCCTGTCAAAAAAACATCAAATAAAAACCCGCCCGCCCCCACGGGAATCATTAGCCAGAAACCGATCGATTCATGGGTTTCATTGAAATATCAAACGCGATTAATTTCGGTTGGGGTGGGCGGGTTTTTATTGAAAAATTTCAATTTCATTTTGATTTATGGATAAACCCGCCCCTACGGATCTCTATTCGTGATTTATGGGCTATTTGACGAACACCCCGATCGTCTGGGGTAATTGGGTCTTGGGCTGCATAATAATTTTACTATTCACCATCAAACCAGTGCTGGCACCGCCATCTAACATGGCCACCTGCTCAGCGCCAAATTTTTTCAGGGTGGTCTCTGCTTCGCTTTGACTGGCACCTTCACTACTAAAAAACAAAACCGTCTTATAGGCGCTGTCATCGCGCAGATCTTTGGTGCCAATAAAAGTGCGTGCCAAAGATTTATCGGCGTTTTTGCCCGCAGTAGCCGCCAGTGCCCCCACCACATTGGGCATCACCCCATCAAAAGTGCGACGGCTGTAAGGATCGATCGAGATGCGTCCCTGTGACCAAGCAACGGTCATGGTTTTATCAGGAAATTCGTTGAGTCCGTAGCCATAGGTGATCAGTTGCCGGTTTTGCTTCAGGCCAAAGGCAATGCCCGTAGGCTTATCGTACTCCTGAAAAAAGGTGCCGTTGATCATTACCTTGGGGACTTCTTTTTTCTTGTTAGGAGCAGCAAATTCTGCAAAGGCCATTTGGCCAACTTTACCGGTGGGAGTGGGTTTACCACTGAGGCTGCGCAGTTCGGCCTTGCTCAAATCAATTTCAATAACATGAGGATTCCCTTTTATCGATCGATTTGCCCACATTTTGATGCCGGGAGCAATGATGGTTTCCATCAAAACAGGAGTGGGCTTGGGTGCCGGTGTTGCTTGGTTGCTAGGAATACAGCCGCCCAGGGCAAACATTGATAGAAGAATTAACGGGTAGCGATGGCTGCTCATGGATTTAGGGTATTTATTGGAAGTAAGATCTGCTTCATGCAGATCAGCACTGTTATCGAAAGCTATGGGTGAATTTTTTAAGTCGATCACCGTTGGCGCAACCTGCGGACATGTTTGGTCTGATGCTGACTCAGAGACGTTTTTGGCAGGTCGCGGAGTTATCAGGAATCATCTTATTCTTAAAATACCCAGAAGCTTTAAACTAATAGCAGCAGATGCTCAAACCAGTTATTTAGCGGATATTTTGGGGCTATTAGCTCAAATTTACCCAGACAGGAATCATCAATGCCGCGTTTGAAGAAAAGAACACTACTAGTGGCAGAAACTATGTCTGAAAAACAAACAATAGCTGAAAAGATCGCCCAAATAATCAGTAGAACAATCCTCTTGCTGATCGTCTTAACTACCTCGATCGCCATCATCTGCTCAGTTTTTGGCTGGAGCTATTGGCCAGAAAGATTTTCTCATTTTCAAATTCAATATTGGCTAGTTGTAATCTGCTTATTTTTATTACTGCTGCCATTTCGTGATCGAACCTCAATCTTAATCGGACTATTTTGTGCGGCGATCTTGTCGGCCAATATAGTTACTTGGTATCTGCCTGCTGGTGCGCCTCATCGGCCATTAGTTAAAATTTTATTTTCTAATGTATGGGAAACCAATCGTAATCATCAGCCAATTTTGGATTTGGTTCGATTGGAGGCACCAGATATTGCAGTTTTTGTAGAAGTAAATGCCCGCTGGCGCAAGCAGTTAGATAGTCTCCAAGATATTTTTCCTTACAGCCGTGATAACAAAAGAGGCGAGGTCATCTATAGCAAAGTTGATTTGAAGGGAACCGAAATGGTGGAGCCAGACCCTAGTTTTATTCGCACGTTAATTTTGCGCAATCTCCAGCTTCAAGGAAAACCATTTACTCTAGTTGTCACTCATCCTTCGTCGCCTGCTAATTTTACCGAATTTGCCAAGCGCAACAAACATTTAGATGATTTAGGACTATATTTAGAAAAATCACCAGATAATTTAATTGTGGTGGGTGATTTTAATGCCACTCCTTGGTCGCCTTACTATCGTAAATTTGTAGATCGGAGCCGGTTGGTAAATACGCGGGAGGGTTTGGGTTTACATCCAACTTGGACAACCTTAGGAGTTCGTAAGTTTCCACTTTGGTCACAACCGCTGTTATCAGTCCCGATCGATCATATTTTCACCCGTGCCCCTAATATTCATGCCAGTTCGTTTCATACTGGTATTGATATTGGCTCCGATCACCTGCCGATCGTTGCTGAAATTAACAAATGGTAATGTTTTTTACTTCGGTCTAAAATGGCAAAATACATTGCTTGCAAGGAGGAATCTCCCATGATTACGATTCGATCGGCTCAAGACCGTGGCATGGCTGACTTCGGCTGGCTCCATAGCCAACATACTTTTTCTTTTGGTCAATATCAAGACCCCAAACACATGGGCTTTGGCAAACTCCGGGTTATTAATGAAGACCAAGTAGCCCCAGGTAAAGGCTTTGCTACCCACGGACACCAAGATATGGAAATCATTTCTTATGTGCTAGATGGTGCTTTGGAACACAAAGATAGTCTGGGAACAGGGTCGGTCATTCTACCTGGGGATGTGCAACGGATGTCGGCGGGGACGGGGATTCGCCACAGTGAATTTAATGCTTCTCAGACTGAGCCGGTGCATTTTTTGCAAATTTGGATTTTGCCCCAGCAAGATGGTATCGCTCCTGGCTATGAACAAAAGAACTTTACAGATGCTGAAAAGCTGAGTAAACTGCGGTTGGTGGGTTCTAGAGATGGTCGAGATGGTTCCATTACTATTCATCAAGATGTTAATTTTTATGCTGGCATTTTGCAGAGTGGTGAAGCTGTCACCTACAATTTTGTGTCGGGACGAGTTGCTTGGTTGCAGTTAGCTCGGGGTTTGGTGAAATTCGATGACTATGAATTGAAGGCTGGTGACGGGGCAGCGATTACCTTTGGTGCAAGCGAAGCTATCGATCAGAAATCTTCAATAGCAATTAAATCTCTAGCCGCAGATACCGAAGTATTGTTGTTCGACATGGCTGCATAAGAACAAATTTCTAGTAGCTTACATCTATAACTATAATCATCAAACGAATAGAGTCGTTATTGATTGTTTGCCGAAGCCTGATCGATCAGACACTACTTAAACCGGCAAAATATTACGGATACCAGCTACTGACATGTGTCTTACTCCTCCATGGTGACTAGATAAATGGATTATATTGACAGATCAATCATAGCTCGAAATTAAATTTCATTCTAAAAAACACCCCAGCTTAAATAGCTGAGGTGTTGGTGATGAAGCATCAAGGCTCTAGTCGCGTTGGACTTTGTCTTTTTGGCTGATAAAAACAAGACCAATGGTTGCAGGTACTACTACTACGAACAAACCAGCCAAGAGGCTGTACATAAAATTGGCTAAAGAGGGGGTCATGGCCGATCCTTAAAATTATAATTTATATCTTTATGTTAATTTTAGCCACTTGGTTGCCTGTAAGCAATGGTCGAATGTACCAGGAACGGCTGGAGTTTGGTCGAACATTAACCCCAAACCATTGGTAGGAAAAGCTTTGTCTCTGCTCGAAGTCTATTAGACAGATCAAGCCTTATAATAAGCAATGTTAAGCAATCCTGTTCTGTTAAACGCAATGAACACCAATTTTCTCAGCAAGATCGATACGGGTTTTGTCAGTCTTGTCCTTGGCATCGCCTTGGGGCTATATATTTTGCTCTTCATTGTGCGGATTGTACTGACTTGGTATCCGCAGGTAGCCATGGACAAGTTTCCGTTTAATGTGGCAGTGGTGCCGACAGAGTTGCCCTTATCGATTACTCGTAAAGTGATCCCACCGATCGGAGGCGTAGATATCACCCCAATTATCTGGGTAGGCATTATTAGCCTGATTCGGGAAGTTCTGATTGGTCAGCAGGGTTTACTGACCATGCTGACTCGCTAGCTATTTTTTAGGAGAAAGCAGCAAACTCATATTGCCACTGCCAGACATTGGCGGAATCATCGAGCTGCCATCCCATTTATCGATCGCCTGCTTCAACAGAATCCTGTCGGACAGCACTGCATCTAAGGTTTTCAAGCGCTGTGCCTCGATCTGCGCTGTTTCTAGTTCTGTCATCTTGCGCTGTCTTTCTTGGATAGCAATTTGTTTTTGCTCGATCGACTTTTGCACCTCGGCATCTAATACAAACCCGGTCACGGCAAAGTCCCGAAAGTTTACATAGCCCTGTTTATCTAGCTCTTTGATAATATCTTCCCGAATCTCGCCGCTAATTCTAGCCTGATTTTCGATCACCTCCTGCATGGCGTAGCCTGTGACCACGCGCTTTACCGATGAAACCAATACAGGCTGAATCACCACGTTTTTTACCGATTCTTCGCTGCGACCAATATTGGCAACAATCGCTGGAGCATTGGGCGGGTTGATCGCGTAGGTGGCCGTAGCCGTCACCTTAATTTGCTGAGAATCACGGGTCTGGACAGTGAATTCTTCTGGGATGGCCTTGGTTTGGATCGAAATCTCTTGAACGGTTTGGGCGATCGGAATCAAAAAGTTCAATCCGGGCTGACGAGGTGGCGATTGCACAACCCCAAAGGTGGAGACCACACCCACAGTGCCAGAAGGTACAACTTTAATGCTCAGAGCAATGATGGTGACAAGAAGTGCCACGGCAATGAGAATGTTCTGAAAAATGGGTTTCATGCTGGCTCTGTAAATAGATATTCACAGTATCACCCAAAAAACATCAAAAAACTCCCAGTCAGTAACTAGGAGTTTCTTGATTTCTAAACTATAATTTGTCGAATTTTTTGATAGGCGATAATTTTCACAAGAAACAAATCACAGTCCATCACCTAATCATTCTAATCACAGTTTAGACCAACTTCATATCAGGATAAGAAGCCATAATGTCATCTGAAGTTAGACAGTCACCATTAGCTTGAGGAGTCCAGACTACCTCGATCGCCAGCAAGCCATTAGCAGCCAAGCTACCAATTTGTTGCAGCGCCTGCTTCATGTCATTTTCACCATTGATCTTGGGTAACTGAAGCTTCGCTGTAGTTGCCACCAACAAAGTAACCACTACATATTCGGCATCAGCATTCATCGCCAACAGCTCTGCCGGACTCTGAGGAGTTAAAGTGCTGCCTGCACTAGCTAGCTTAGGCTGTTTGACCTGACCATTGATGTTAGAAAGAGTCTCTTCGTTAAACTTGCTCCGTTCAGCCATGGTTAAACGGTTAAACACCGCTTCGGCACCGCTCAGCTTAGGCATATCGGTAGAAACCGAGCCATAAACCCAGTATTCTGGATGGCGCAACAGAGTCAAACTGACTTCTTGTAAAATCTTCGCCCGACCAGTTTCGGAATTGGTGTCAGCATTGAACGCAATGCGATCGAGGTCTAACTGGAGGTTTCTGGCCTGTGCCATGAGACCAACCTGTACCTTGGCTACCGAAATACCAGGATTTTCTTCAGAACCGGCATCACTGCCAAAAGTGTTTTGGAAAGTGCGGAAAAGATAACCAGCGATCGCCAGAGTAATTAACAGCGAAAACATCCCGCCGCCGCCACCGAAGCCCAAACCGTAGAAAGGCATAAAGGGCAGACCAAAGCCGCCGCCATAACCACCACCGTACATAGCACCTCCGCTGCGAGCAGGAGCACGATAGCTGCGACTAGGAGCACGGAACGAGCCACCACCCATGCGGCCACCGCTGCGAGCAGCAAAGGCATCGTGGTCTTGGAGGCCAAATACTAAGACTAAAGCCAATGCCATGGTGATCAATGGCTTGAAAAGAGGCTTGATGGCGGACTTGACTGCCCCTAAGATTTTCTTGAAAGTAGGAACCATTGCTACGCGCTCCAGAGTTGCTATCTGTTGTTTTATCTCTTTAATTTAGCTCGGTTCGATTATTTTTCCTATAAATTTTGATGGCGAAATAACCGCCATGTTAACCGCCGCCCACAATGGTGACTATTTCTAGCCGATCGTCTTGCCGGATGATGGTTTGCGGCCACAAAGAGCGCTGCAAGATTTCGCCGTTGTACTCGACAGCCACCAGTTGGGGATTGAGATCGATCGACTCCAAAAAAGCTGGCAAGCTGGTTTGGACTGGGCAATTACGGGTTTCACCGTTGACTTGCAGATGCACGGAAGGAGGGTGAGAGTTAGACATTAATAAATAGTTAAGATTTTCTAAAATCGGCAAAATGGCTAAGATCGATGCTGTCTAAACTCTAGCAAAGTCGTCGAAAGCGCTTCTTGCCCACCTGCAAGACCTTGCCCTGAAGCTCAGCAGCAGCATCAAACACCAAATCTACATCTGAGACAGCCTCGCCATCAAGCTTCACTGCCCCACCCTGAATCTGCCGCTTGGCAT
>JAYSRP010000409.1:0-8168 GCA_043721015.1 Synechococcales cyanobacterium
AGAGGCGGCGGCTGTTGAACAAGGAAGTCTGGAATCTTGAAGCCCGCTCTCTACCGCAAGGTGAGAGCTGGGTAGTACGGAGTCTAAGATATGTCACTAAAAGTAAAAGGCAGGAATGTTTTCCTGCCCGAAGCAAACGATTATTGGCAAAAATAGCTTAACGCCGACAGCCAACGGTGGAGTTGCCACCAGCAACTACTAAGAAATCATTAAAATCGCGGTCATCACGGCGAGACAGTACTGAACCAGTATCATCCCACTCAATGCGTAAACCTTTACCATCAGATAAAGTGGAAAAATCACCGACTTTAGATTGCAGTTGAGCATTGATGTTGCGGTTGTTACTGGAATAAACAGTACCTGCCTCTCTACCTTGGTAGGTAGAATCTAAGTAAAAAGCATAGGGTTGACCAGCTTTAAACAAAAACTCATTTAAAGGCTGAGGTACAGTGTTACCAGGAGTACCGACAAAGTCTGTGCTCCGAGGAGAAGTCAGAGAAGGATCATCAGAGGGCTTTTCTTCCTTCAATAGGGGAGTCTTTTCACCACTCACCAGGTTAATCACACCAAAAGTAGATTGATAAGCACCACGCGATTCGACAAACTCGAATTCTACGGCTACATCTTTCTCAAAACGGACGAAATTATTATTGAAGTCTTCGGCGGCTTTGGCAGACTGGGCAAAAGAGCTAACTACAGCTCCAGTAACCACAGCCAAACCCAAAAGAAACGCAGACTTAAACCGATTGGACATAGTTTTTTCCTTGGGTAATCGAGCGACGATATTTTGAATTGTGCCAACGACCATTAAGTAGTTTACTACCTAGATAGCCGTTGGGGATACTAATCTACCAGCCAGAACCACAGTTGACGCAAGAGCTAATCTTATTGATTTGCTCGGCGCCAGGGTTTTGAACGGTTTGCATGAAGCTGCTAGCTTCGGAAGTAGCTAAAGCTAGATTAGCTCTTGCTCTTTCCAACTCAGCTAAAGCTGCTGCCGAAGGCGCGCAATTTGGATCTGTAGCAGATCCGCCGTCTTTTCCATTGCCGGGTTGACGACTGTAGCGTTGGATTTGGTTGTACTTGCTGCTAGCACGGTATTCAGCATCTACCAAAGCTTGTTGGGCAGAAGTCAAATTTTGATTAAGTTGAGTAGCACGAGCGATGATGGAATCGCTGTATTTACCAATACCGCCACGATTTGCGCTAGTAGTATATCCATGAGCATTAGAGGCGTTATAGCCACTAGCATTAGAAAAATTAACCTGTGCATGGGCACTATTGTTAAAGGTAGACAGGGCTAACAATCCTATCAATCCGCCGCAAAGCTTCTTTAAAAACATGTAAAATTCTCCTGAAAATTGGTGATTATAGGGTTGTTTTAGAATGTGTAAGCAAGACCAGTTCCTAATACAAAGCGAGAACCATTACCCGCACCAGTAATATCTCTAAAAGAAGGAGAAATTACCAGAGGGAAACCCTCAAAAGGTACATAGGAAAGACCGGCAGCCAAGTCTTGGCCAGTCCACTCTACAATAGCGCTCAAAGGCTTGGCAATTCGGAAACCAGCAGAACCGAACACGCCCAAACCAGAAGGATTTGTTCCAATGGGAGTTCTTAATAAGGTGTCTTCGGAAAGAAATTGACCACCACCAACACCGGCAGTTAGAGCAATTCGGCTCAGAAAGCTATCAATGTTATCCGTGGTTGCAAAAACCTTAGTGGCTGCCGCATAGTAGGAATTTTTAGGATAGTCAAAAGGCTGAGGTACACCAGATATACCATTACCAAGCCTTACATCGGCAAACTGGTTCCAACCCAATGCTAGGGAAAAGTCATCGGATAATCGTCTGTGGATTTTGGCATTAAAAGAACCGCTACCAAAACCTTGGCTACGGCCAAAACTATTGATGGTGTAGGAAATTTCGGCACCTAAGAAGCTACTAGCATCGCCTAATCCAATTCCAATTCCTAATTCTCCATCAGAGGTATTAGAGCGACGAGTACGATTTTGGTAGCTACCAGAAACAAATATGGTGTTGTTATCTGCCCCAAATGCTGAAGGGTTAAAGATGGTCATGCCAGGAGACAAGCTACCAAAGCAAGGACACTTAATGTCAAATTCTTTGCGAGTGATACCATCTAACTGCTGACGGAGTTTTTGAGGATCTGCTGCACCGTCAGCGCTAGGTGTGCCACTAGAGAAACCAGAAGGAACTGGTGATGGAACGGCTGGAGTTGCGTTAGGCGTAGCTCCTGGTGCTGGTAGCTCTGGAGTTACAGGATTTGTGGGTATACCCGTAGCATCTGGTGCTACTGGAGGAACTGGAGCCGTAGGGTCGGTTGGTTGCCCCTGCTTGAGAGCGACTGCTTTCTTTTTGGCATTGCTGCTAGGCAAAAAGCCGGTTGCACTAGACCCTTTGATCTGGTCAATCGCTGCTTTCTGGTTACCAGCATGAGCACGGCTGGACATACCAGCGACCATTGGTACAGCGCAAATTAAACTAATCAACAACAATAATCGTTTCATTATTTTAGCTTTCCTCTAGGAAAAAGGCTCTATTTATATTCGTCTGACACAAGTGGGCCAGCAGATTCGAGAATTAGAACAGTGCCTTTCGGGAGGACACTTCTTGAACAGGATAAACCCTGATGGCTGTGACGGGCATCAATCTTTTGGCTGAGATTTCAGAATATTCCTGAAGATCCTTGATGCACGGTTTGATGCACAGATGCAGTTAATGTCATTTGACAGTAGTAAGGTAAAAGTTTACAAAGTTCGCGGGCAGAACTGCCTTTGTCACTAAGTAATATGATTTAACTCACTCCCTAAAAACTATCACTAGTTCTTGTGGGGATGCGTCGGCTGATATGCTGAAAATACTTCCATCAAAAATATTCGCGTCATCCCAAAACCAATGCCTGCTTCCACAACTCCTGCTTTCCCCCTCACTGCGGTGGTGGGACAAGAAGCTATCAAACTAGCTCTGCTCTTAGCTGCGATCGATCCCACTCTGGGCGGAGTAGCCATTGCCGGTCGGCGTGGCACGGCCAAGTCGGTGATGGCCAGAGCCATTCATTCTTTGCTGCCCCCGATCGAAGTCGTAGCGGGCAGTATTAGTAACTCTGACCCCACTAATCCCGATGAATGGGATGACTTGAGCACAGCCGCATTTTCTAACGGCAGCGCAGTGCCAACCAAGGTGATTCCGGCTCCTTTTGTGCAGATTCCTTTGGGCATTACCGAAGATCGGTTGCTGGGTGCAGTGGATCTAGATAAATCAGTGAAAGCGGGCCAGCCGGTGTTTCAGCCTGGACTGTTGGCCGAAGCTCATCGGGGGGTTTTATACATCGATGAAATTAATTTGCTAGATGACCAAATTGCCAATTTATTACTAAGCGTATTGACTGATGGGCGCAGTCAGGTAGAACGGGAAGGCATTAGCGTGCAGCATCCTTGTAAACCGTTGCTAATTGCTACTTACAACCCTGCTGAAGGAGCTTTACGGGAGCATTTACTCGATCGAATTGCCATTTGTCTCTCGGCGGATGGGGTGTTGGGAATGGACGATCGGGTACAGGCGGTGATGCAGGCGATCGAATATGCCAATTCTCCTCAAACTTTTTTGAATCAATACACCGACGAAATTGATAACCTGAAAACTCAAGTTTTACTAGCGAGAGAATGGCTGAAAGAAGTCACGATCGCCACTGAACAAATTGCCTACTTAGTAACTGAAGCTCTGCGGGGTGGGGTAATGGGACACCGGGCAGAACTATTTGCGGTGCGGGTAGCGATGGCAGCGGCAGCATTAGAAGGCCGTAGTAACGTAAACGCTGACGACCTCCGCCGCGCCGTGGAGCTAGTGATTGTGCCTCGGGCAAAAATAGTCCAAACCCCACCAGATCAGGCTCCGCCGCCGCCTCCCCCAGATCAGCCAGGTGCTGATGATAGCGAAGAAGATCAGCAAGAAGACGAAGAGCCGCCAGAGGATCAGGAACCACCCGAAAGCGATCAGGATGAGTCGCCCAGCATCCCCGAAGAATTTATTTTTGACCCAGAAGGGGTAATTCTGGACGAAAACGTGATGTATTTTGCTCAAAGCGCCCAGCGCCAAGGCAAGTCGGGTAGCCGCAACCTAATGTTTTCGGAAGACCGAGGGCGATATGTGAAGCCAATTATTCCGCGTGGTCAGGTCAAACGGATTGCGGTAGATGCTACCTTGCGGGCGGCGGCTCCCTACCAAAAATCGCGGCGACTGCGCCAGCCAGATAAACTGGTAATTGTGGAACCGGGCGATATGCGGGGCAAGAAGCTGGCTAGAAAATCGGGGGCTTTGATTGTGTTTGTGGTCGATGCCTCGGGTTCGATGGCCTTAAACCGGATGCAGTCGGCCAAGGGTGCGGTGATGTGTCTATTGACCGAAGCCTACCAAAACCGTGACCAGGTTGCTTTGATTCCCTTTCGGGGCGAGCAGGCCGAGGTATTGTTGCCGCCTACTAGGTCGATCGCCATGGCCAAACGTCGCTTGGAAAGACTGCCCTGTGGCGGTGGTTCGCCCTTAGCTCATGGTTTAACTCAAGCAATTCGGGTCGGTTTAAATGCCCAGAGCAGTGGTGATGTGGGCCAGGTGGTAGTCATTGCCATTACCGATGGCCGGGGGAATATTCCTTTGAAGCGATCGCTGGGTGAAGAAATTCCCGCCGATGAAAAGCCCGATATCAAGGCAGAATTGCTGGATATTGCCAGTCGTTTTCGGGTTCTGGGGATGAAGCTGCTGGTGATTGACACCGAGAATAAATTTATCTCTACCGGGTTCGCCAAAGAGCTGGCCAACACTGCGGCTGGTAACTATTACCATCTGCCCAAAGCTACCGATGTGGCGATCGCCAACACCGCCATGAACGCGATTGCCGATATGCGAGTCTAGAAATAGCCTCATAAATTGCCCGAAAATTGCCCGAAAATTGCCCGAAAATTGTCGGAGAGGCTATAGATCCGCTAAATTAGAGCAGAGCAATTTTTTTTAGACACACCTATGGCTTCTTCTTCGATCGCCGTGCGCGAACTGCCACTGTTCCCCTTGCCAGAGGTGGTGCTATTTCCGGGGCGACCTTTGCCGCTACACATTTTTGAGTTTCGCTATCGGATCATGATGAATACCATCATGGAAGCCGATCGAAGATTTGGCGTGTTGATGTGGGATCCGGTCAGAGAAGAACCAGCGGTGGTGGGCTGTTGTGCGGAGGTGATTCACTTTCAAAGAATGCCCGATGACCGGATGAAGATTTTGACTCTGGGTCAGCAGCGCTTCCGGGTTTTGGACTACGTGCGCGAAAAGCCCTATCGAGTGGGTTTGGTGGAATGGATCGAAGATGCTCCTACCCCCAAAGATTTATCTACTTTGGCCAGTGAGGTAGAAGTGCTACTCCAAGATGTGGTCGGACTTTCTGCTAAGTTGACTGATCAGTTGATTGAGTTACCAGAGACCTTACCTAGCTCACCGATCGAGCTGTCTTACTGGGTAGCTAGTAATTTATATGGCGTGTCATCTGAGCAGCAGGCGCTGCTAGAAATGCAAAGTACTGCCGATCGACTGGAGCGAGAAGCAGAAATATTGCTATCCACTCGTAATCATTTGGCCGCTCGGACAGCTTTGAAGGATGTTTTAAGCTAAGAACAAAGTAATGCAGGACACTAAACTACCGCAGTATGCAGCCGCTATGCTGTTGAAGCTCACTTCCGACATGCCAAATCATCAAACGCTCTATGATGAGACCGTTATACTTATTAAGGCATCCTCTGAAGAAGAAGCCTTGAATAAGGCCATAGAATATGGAAGTTCTCGCAGCACAACTTACAAAAATGAAGCTGGTTATGATGTAACTCTAAGCTTCGATCGGATAGCAAAGGTTGATCCAATAACCGAGAATGTACTGTCCGAAGTTACTGAAGTCTGGGGACGCTTTTTTCATGATGTTGAGGCATACAACCGCATGGTTGATTCTGTCTAAGTCCAGTTAAAACTGGTCTGCGCGGTTTTCGATCGCCTCTTGCACCTCTGCTGGCAAGGCTGAGAAAAAGTCATAACCAGTATTTTTTTCGATTTCCCGCACGGTTTTACGATAACTGTGCCAATCGTTGTGTTTGATGCCCTGAATGTTGGGAATTGAAACAGCGAAAGCGCGGGTATTTTTGTTGATGCCATTAATTCCTTTACCAGGAGCTGTAACTAACACTACTTTCCAGATGTTGGCTGGCACTAGTTGACCTGGGAAGAGTTTTTTTAAAGCTCCTCTTTCGCCCACTCCTCCTTGGCCTTGGGGGCCAGCAATAATGTATAGCTCTTTGCCCGCTCGGGCTAGCTCTCGACAGTAGTTTTCGAGCTGTACCCATACCCCACGATTGTTGTCGGGTGCTTGGGGAATGATGTTGGTCATTAGAAAAGTGGCAGAGTTGTCGATCGGGCTACTGCTGCGGTCTTCGGAGTTGGTCATGTGGCCTCGATCGAACCCGCTGCCGGTATAGTCCCGAGGGTTGGTAGCTGGCCAGTCGCTGGGGAGATCTGGGTCTGGGCGAAAATCGTTCTGACGTTTGCTGGTGCCTCTGATGGCTAAGTTATCGGCGGTCAATCGCCAAGAAACCCAGTTGGGAATGCCTTTGCTGCGGGAGTAAGACAACACGTACTGAGGTTTGAGCATTAGGTAATTTTCGGGATTTCCCTGATCGGCTTTGCTGGGGTTGCCCAGTAACAGATTGGGGTTGCCAATAGGTGCTCTAAGCACCACTTGGTCTTGTTGAAAACAGCCCCCTAACCACAGTAGGTTGGCTACTAAACAGCACAAACCCGCATACCGCAAAATTCTCGCCAGCAACTGTTTCATGGTTTAAGACCTGTGAATACCGTAGAACAATTATCCCAGAATTAGAAGCGATCATGACTTCTATTCAACTTTTCCAAAACTCTGCTAACCTTGTGCAAAGGTATTATCTGCGATTTCTGGTCTGATGTTTTTTACCGCTGCGAGGTGCAATGGATATTTGGAATATCTTGGCAGGAGTGGCCAGTATTTTGTCGCTGATTTTTCATCTCAGTGGTAAAGGTTCAGGGGTTAGACCCTTCACTTTTCCGATCACGATGGGGTTAGTGGGTTTTTGTATTGGCAGAGCGGGCAGCGATGCTGGCACGATCGCCAATCAATTTTTTCAAGATCCCTATTTGATGTTGATTGTCTTTATCTTGATTTTGCTTTTTTCATTGGCAATGTATCTAGTGGAAAGCAATAAGCTAGATGTGCGGATGTCTTATATTTTCTTAGTGTTTTTGGCAACGGTGGCGTTACCATATATGCTGAAATTTTATGGAGATATTTCGCCAAATATTTCTACTGCCGATTATTTGGTATTGGCTCAGGTCAAGGAAAATGCTGGTAGTACCGAAGATGCAATTAAATATTTAAAAATTTATGCGCGGCGGGTAAACCAAAAAGATATTCAAAAACAAATAGATACGAAGGTAGATGAATTAACCAAACAAAAATTCAAGCAAGATTTTAAAACTCCTGCTAAAAACAACTTTATCCGTTAGCTTCACTATATTTTAGGGAAACATCATGACCGATAGCTCTGCTTACGCCTCTGGCGATCGACTTTGGAAATACATTACTCCCGGCATTCCGGATGATCTGTTTGAGCAGATTCCCGGAATTCCGATGACTCAGCGGGAGGTGCGGTTACTGATGATTGCGGCACTGCGCCTAGAGCTAGATTCGGTAGTGTGGGATATTGGGGCGGGCACCGGGACGATTCCGGTAGAAACTGGGTTGCTTTGTCCAAAAGGCAAAATTATTGCGATCGAACGTGATCAAGAGGTGGCCAGCTTAATTCGCCACAACTGTGAGCTTTTTGGGGTGCCGAATGTGCAAATCGTGGAAGGCAGTGCGCCGGAATGTTTAGCAGACATTAAGGATCAGCCCCAACGAGTATGTATTGAGGGTGGTCGATATTTGGCTGAAATTTTGGAGGCTGTCTGGTCGCTGCTGCCGACTCATGGCCGGGTGGTAGTCACGGCCAACAATCTAGAAAATCTTTTTAGCGTGCTGAATACCTTTGATCAGCTTCACGGTCGGCAGGTCGAAGTTGTGCAGGCTGCAATCAATCGCCTAGA